>CALXNI010000101.1 GCA_944389715.1 uncultured Clostridia bacterium
GTCATGTCGTCACCATAAGGCATAATTATTAAATGTGTGTTTATTCCAGCATTTTGACATAATCTTGCAACAGTACTGCAATCCACACCGCTACTCATTCCTAAAACAACGCCATTTGCATTTGCACTCTCTACTGTTTTTCTTATCCATTCTCCGATTTTCTCGCAATACTCTTTAACATTTTCCTCTGTAATTATAAAATTTTTATCGTTCATTATATTCCTCCATTTTCATATATTAGAATTTATTATTTATATTTAGAAATTTCTGTAAGGGCGGGCCTTGTGTCCGCCCGAAAATACTGATATGCGGGTCGCCGAGGGCAGCGACCCCTACAGATACCATACATTATTAACATACATTAGAATAAAAAAGGAGAGATAATTATGATAAAAATAACATTAAAAGACAACTCAATATTAGAGGTTGAAGAAAATTTAACTGTATTAGAAATAGCAAAAAAAATAAGCGAAGGTTTAGCAAGAATGGCAACTGTAGCAGAAATAGATGGAGAAGTTGTTGATTTAAGAACAGTAGTAAACAAAGACTGCACATTAAACATATTAACATTTGATAGTAGCTTAGATGGTAAAAAGGCATATTGGCATACAACATCACACATTATGGCGCAAGCAATAAAAAGATTGTATCCAGAAATAAAACTTGCAATTGGTCCATCAATTGATAATGGATTTTATTATGATTTTGATACAAAGGTAGCCTTTACACCAGAAATGCTAGAAGCAATAGAAAAAGAAATGAAAAAAATAATAAAAGAAGACTTACCTATAGAAAGATTTGAATTACCTAGAAAAGAAGCATTAGAATTAATGAAAGATGAACCATATAAGGTAGAACTTATAAATGATTTACCAGAAGGAGAAACAATATCTTTCTATAAACAAGGAGAATTTACAGATCTTTGTGCAGGACCACACTTAACAAGTACAGGAAAAGTAAAAGCAGTAAAACTACTTTCGTCATCAGGAGCATATTGGCGTGGAGATGAAAAAAATAAAATGCTACAAAGAATTTACGGAATTTCTTTCCCTAAAGCAAGTCAGCTTGATGAATATATAAATATGATTGAAAAAAAAAAAAAAAGAGATCATAGAAAACTAGGTAAAGAATTAGACTTATTCTTCTTTGATGAAACAGCACCAGGAATGGCATATTGGATGCCAAAAGGATTTACTCTAATGAATACATTAATAGAGTTTTGGCGAAAAGAACATAAAAAGAGGGGATATCAAGAATTTTCAGGACCACAATTAAATAGCAGTGTATTATGGAAAACATCAGGCCATTGGGATCATTATAAAGAAGATATGTTTGTTTTAACAGATGCAGATGGAAATGAACAAGCGTTAAAACCAATGAACTGCCCTAATTCAATTAAAATATATCAAACTAAATTAAGAAGTTATAAAGATTTACCACTTAGATTTAACGATGTAGATGTTATTCATAGAAATGAAAAATCAGGACAATTAAACGGATTGTTTAGAGTAAGAATGTTTAGACAAGATGATTCACATAACTATGTAACAGAAGAACAAATTGGTAGTGAAATAAAAGATATAGTAGAAATTGCTGATAAAATGTATAAAGTTTTTGGACTAGAATATAAACTTAGTTTATCTACTAGACCTGATGATTTTATGGGAGAAATTGAAACATGGAATAGAGCAGAAGAAGATTTGAAAAAAGTTTTAACAGATATCTGTGGAGGAGAAGACAAGTTTTCAATAAATGAAGGAGATGGAGCTTTCTACGGACCAAAAATTGATATAACAATGAAAGATTGTTTAGGAAGAGAATGGCAAATGGGAACAGTACAACTTGATTTCCAATTACCACAAAGATTTAATTTACATTATATAGATAAAGATGGAAATAAAAAGACTCCAATAATGATACACAGAGCAATATTTGGATCGTTTGATAGATTTATAGGAATAATAACAGAGCACTTTGCAGGAGCATTTCCAACGTGGCTTGCACCAGTACAAGTAAGAGTATTACCAATATCAGATAGCCATAAAGAATATGCAGAAAAATTAAAGAAAGAATTTGAAGAAAATGAAATTCGTGTAGAAATAGACGAGAGAGAAGAAAAAATAGGATATAAAATCCGTGAGGCTCAACTTCAAAAAATACCATACATGCTAATAATTGGAGATAAAGAAGTAGAAGCAAATGCAGTAGGTGTACGTTCAAGAAAAGATGGAGATATTGGTGCAATGCCAATAGCAGACTTTATAGAAAAAATAAAAGAAGAAGAGAGAACATTTGCAAAATAGGGATGTGTTTGTAAGGATGGGAGATGAATTTGTTAAGGTATTGACTACTTTACCTATTCAATATAATTCATGTATTGAATTAACAGATAAAGAATTAAGAACAGGAAAGATAACTCTTAAGAGAATACGAGAGTTAGAAAATTTATTAAATTCTGAAAAATGAAATTTGCTAAAAGAGAGCACATTAATTTATGTGCTCTTTTCCTTTAAAATTTATTTGAAATCTAATTGTAGAAATTGAAACAATATGATATACTTTGACTAAACAAAAGATATAAAATGAGAGGAGTATTTTAATTTGAATACTAATGAAAATATTATTAATAAATTAAAATATATAGGTTTAGATTTAGAAAATATACCTGATAACATCAAACAGTTTAAGCCATTAGATTATAGGCCGTCAAGATATAATGATGAACACGTGTATAAAATATATAAATACTTAAATGTAAATGATATTCAAATACTACTTACAAAAGCAAATAGATTATCAGGTATTACAGAAAAATATCGGAAAAGCTGTTCCTCTTTATGCATATTTAAATCCAAACGAAGAAGAGAATATAGAAAGATACACAAAATTTTTATCAATGGTCGCTAACATGGATATTCAACAAATAGAAGAACTAGAAGAAGAACAAAAGATTTTAAATAAACAAATACCTTTTAAAATTAAATACCCAAAAGATTATTTATGGCAAATATATTATTCAGAATATACAGATCAATATTTTATGCTAGTACCAACCGAAGACTTAGAATATTCTGCGTTTTTTTATTTACTCAAAAAACAATTGAAAAACAGTAAAAATGAAACAATATTTGTACCAATAAGTTATACTGATTACAGTAGAGAATATTTAAGTAGAATGCAAATATCAGATATAGAAAATTATTTATGGTTATTTACTAAAGAATGGCCATTAGTGTACGAAGTATATAGTAAAGAAAACAGTCTAAGTTTGCATATAGTTGGAAAAGCATATATATTTGATGATATACAAAGTGACTATAAAATAGAACTAAAAAATAAAGAAGAGGCAATCAAATTTTATAAATTATTAAAAGCCTTATTTATTATGCAAACAGAAATGCCACATCACTATAATTTTAAACTATCAGTAGACGAAAATGGTGGTTTGCAATTTAATATAAATAATAAAAAAATAATATATGAAATACTTCCAAGTATAATTAAAGAAGAATATCTTAAATCCGAAGAAGAAAAGCTAAAGTTAATGGAAGAAAAACTTAGTTTAGAAAAAGAATTAGATGAGCTTCAAAAAGAATCAAGTAAACTAGAAAAGGAATATTTAGAAAAGGAAAAACAAATATCTACTTTCTTAGAATGCAAGAAAACTTTTTTTGGAAGAGTAAAATATTTTTTTAAGTATAAAAAAGTAAATTTAACAAAGCAAGAAGAAAAGGTTGAAAAAAAGCAAGATATAAAAGTTATAAGACTAAATAAATATGGAGAAGTAAAAAGAAATTATACTTTAGAAGAGCTATTAGAAATAAACAAACAAATAGATAAAGAAGAAATAAAAGTAAAAAATTTAAATTTAGATATAAAAGCTATAAAACAAAGGATAAAAAATTTAGAAAGCAAAGTAAAAAATGCAATTCTCTATATTGAAGAGATAGATAAGCATAAAAAAAGTATATTTGAATTTTGGAGATTTACAAACAAAGATAAGCAAGAAGAATTACCAGAAGGAATAGTGGAAGATAAGAAAGTAGATGCATTAAAAAAAGTTTTCGATTATGAATTAGATTTTGAAGATTTAGCAATAAATTTAGACAGAACACAAAGAGAATTGCTTAGTAAACAAGAATTAGATAGTATATATCTTACAACAACAGAAATTTTAAATGACATTAATATTGTGGCACAAGGTGAAGAAATATCAAATGAAAGAGTAGAAGAATTGAAATATAAAGCTATGCAAGAAAATAGCCTAACAGACAAAGATAGTTTTGATATTTTTGGAGGTATTTCATATGATAATAAGTTAAAGAGCCTTGCAAATCAAAAACACAGGGAAACAGCTAAAGATTTATTCAATATATTAGATATAAGAAAAGACACTACTACTACGGAGTACACAGAAATTATTAATAACATTATAAAAAGTTTAAAATCAGCATTTGAAAAAATTACAATTCCTATAGATTTACCAGTATATAAAAGCGATTTAGGACTTAATATAAAAAATCAATATAATATATTTAGTATTACAGCTACACAGGCTTTAAATGAATTATTAAAAAAAGACACTAAAGAAATAAATCTATATAAGATAAATCTTAAAGAAAAAACAAAAGGGCTTGCACTAACTAATAGTGTATATTATGATAATACAAACAAAACATTACCATTAGGAATGAATGTTAAGCAAGCAATACTTTTAGATAATAATTTAATAGAGCTAAAGAAAATAAAAGATAGCAAAATAAATATTGTATGTTATGAACAAAATAACAACGAATTATCAAAAATATATATAAAAGAAATAAACATAGAAGAATTTGAACTTAAAAACATTAATTAAAAAATTTAAGTTTGTGTAATATAGAGCGTTGGACGTGAGGTCATAAAATTTCATGAATATGAAATTTTTGCCTCCGCCCTAGCGACTGGAAATATAGATATTTTAGTAATTTCTTTGGAGAGCGGGCGATTAAAATCGCCTCTACATTTTATCTACAAATTTATATTTTAAGCTGAACGATAACCTTCAGAGTAATAAAAAACAATTATAAAAAATTGTTGTATTTATTTTAAACATATTGTATAATACTAATTGCAAGTCAAATATTTGCCGATGTGGCGGAATTGGCAGACGCACTAGACTCAAAATCTAGCGGGAAACCATGTGGGTTCGAGTCCCACCATCGGTACCAAAAAAATATAAAATTAAACAATAAGTTCTACAAATATTTTTTTAATGTTTCGACACTATCTTCTTGCATTACAACAAAATCATTTAGAATATTTTTTACATCTTGAGCAGCATTATTATTTTGATTTATTAAGCGCCTTCCTTCTATAATACCCATATTAGTACCTTGCATTAGTAATTCAGATAATTTAGATGTGGTACTATCTGTTATAGTTTTCATTTGTATTCCATACCATGTCATCATTTTTGTCATAGTATTCGTTTCGTGTGGTTCTTTATCACTGTAATTAGAATAAAGCTCATTTACTCTTCTAGAAATATCTCTATATTTGTTATACTCCGTATCTAAAACTTGTTTAAAATTATCATCAGATACTTTATCAGATACATATGAAATTGCATTCATTCCCATTGTAGCACCCTTATTTACCTCGTCTAATATATTTAAATTTTGATTATCCATAAATTCCTCCATAAAATTAATTTATATATATTATTTACTAAAACAATAAAAATATTACAACAATGCATATAAATTATCTTGAATAAATTATAGATATAATATACAATAAATATGTAATTTGATAAAAAATAGCAATTATGATAAAATTAAATGCATGAGGTGATATAATGTCTATAAAAATAGAAGTTTCAAATAAAGGAGCAGAGTTAACAAGTATTAAGTTTAATAATAAAGAAATGCTGCATAATGGAAAAAAGTTTTGGGATAGACAATCACCTGTATTGTTTCCAACAGTAGGAAGATTAAGAGATAATAAAACAATAATTAATGATAAGGAATATACAATACCTCAGCATGGATTTGCCAAAGATATGGAATTTGAGTTAATAGAAAATTTAAAAAATAAAAAAGAATATATGACTAAAAGCAATGAAGATACATTAAAAATGTATCCATTTAAATTTAAATTATATATAACATATTTAATTGATAAAGATAAATTAACAGTAAAATATAAAGTAATAAATATAGATGAAGATGAAATGCTATTTGGAATAGGAGGACATCCAGGATTTAAACTTGACTTAAATCAAGAAGAATACTATTTTGAATTAGAGAAAAAAGAAAACGAAATTGAATTTATCGAAGTAGAAGGTAATTATATATCAAATAAACCAGCAAAAAATCTTTTAAGGGATGGAATTAGAATAGATATTGAAAAAAATAGTTTTATAAATGATGCTATAATGATAAAAAAATTTAAATCAAAAACAATAACCTTAAAACAAAAAAAGGATGATAAAAAAATACTAGAATTTAACATGTCCGAATTTCCAATATTGGCAATATGGACAATTCCAAATGCATCTTTTATATGTATAGAGCCATGGTTTAATACAGCAGATAAAGTAATAGAAACAGGATACTTTAAAGACAAAGAAGGAATAATTAAACTAAAGCCAAAAGAAAAATTTGAATGTAAATTTAGTATAAAATTTTTCTAATTATAATTAAATATTAAGGCAGTATTTTACGGAAAAAAATATGTTATTAATAGTAAATCCAAAGGCAGGAAAAGGTACTATAAAAAAGAAATTACCAAAAATAATTAAAAATTTTGAAAAAAGAGGATATGAAGCAAAAACTGTATATACAAAAGTAGACTATAAACCTTCAGATATTTTAAAAGATAATAATAAAAAATGGGATTTAGTTGTATGCTGTGGAGGAGACCGGAACGTTAAATGAGCTTATAAATGCAGTAATTAAATTAGATAAAAAACCACAAATAGGTTTTATTCCACTTGGTACAATGAACGATTTTGCAAGAACAATAAAATTATCCACAAAGAAAACATTTTTGGCAAAAAACATAAATGAAGGAACAATTATTCCATCAGACATTGGAAAATTTAATAATGGATATTTTAACTATGTTGCTGCATTTGGAGCATTTACACCTGTTTCTTATGTTACATCTCAAAAATTAAAAAGAAGATTTGGAAAGCTTGCATACTTTATAGTAGCACTAAGATATTTAAATAAAATTAGAGGTTACAATATAACAATTGAAGCAGAAGGAGAAAAAGTTACAGATGAATTTATATTTGGTTCTATAAGTAATTCTAAGTCAATTGGCGGATTTGAGTGGTTTAAAAGAAGTGGTGTAAAAATAAATGATGGGGAATTTGAAATGCTATTTATAAAAAAACCACATAATATTTGGGAATACATAAAAACAATATTTGCAATATTATTTAAACAACATTATAAAAAGCAGTACTTTGAATTTTATCAAACAGATAAAATAAAAATAACATCAGAAATAGGAATACCTTGGACAATAGACCGGAGAATTTGGTGGTAGAAAAAAAGAAGTAGAAATTAAAAATATAAATAAAGCAATTGATTATATAATACCAATTATGTAGAAATAAATTTTAATAAAGAATAGGAAAATTATATGAAGAAACTAGTTAAATTTTTATTAATTTTAATAATAATTGCTTCAATTGGAATAGGAGGATATTTTATATATCAAAAATATAAACCACAAGATCCTTTTGAACTAGAATGGGTAAGACTATATTATGACTATATGAGAGAAAATCATGAAACATTAAAAATAAATCAAAATGGCTTAAAATATTATCGTGAAAATGAGAAAATAGAATTTTGTAAAATAGAAGATATTAAAAATCCAGTAATGCTATATAATTATAAAGAATTAGGAGTTAGTTTTACAAACATTTTTTATATAAATGATAAAAATGAAGTAAAACTAATAGAAACGTTAAAAAAAGATTTTGAAGTTGAGTATTTATATGATATTGAAAAACAAAATTATGAATATTATGCTCATGAAACATATGACAATAAAGAAAATTATATAAAAATTTCAGAAATTATTAAAACAAAAGAAGAACAAAATATGGAAGAGACTAAAAATGTTGATTATATAATTACATTTGTACCAGAAGAAAAAGATTCAGTTACTACATTAGATGGACAAGTACTCGAAATTTCTAAATTTGACCAAAAATTTATAAAAACAACTGTAGTAGAAGATAATTGGAAAGATATTAATTTTAATAATTATGAAGATGCAATTAAAAAATATTTTTCTGCGGCAGTAACAAACATGGAAAATGTATTAACTGAAGAAGTGCAAGAAGAAGTAAGAGAAAAAGAAGTAGCAATTTTATCAAAAAAAGAAGATATGACAAAAGCAATACAAGAAATAGAGCAAAAAGAAGAAGAGGAAAGGAGAATTGCTGAGGAAGAAGCTAGAATAAAAGCTGAGGAGGAGGCTAGAATAAAAGCAGAAGAGGAAGCTAAAAGGAAAGAAGAAGAAGCTAAAAAGAAGGCTGAAGAGGAGGCAATAAGAGCAGCTGAAGAGCAAAACAACCAAGAAGAAACATCAGCTGAAAATTATACATTACAATATGGAACATATAAAGGAGTAGACAGTTGGTCAGAAAATGACCCTTTAAGCAAATACGAAACAACAATTGTGCTAAATTCAGATGGAACATATACGCAAACAAATGTAGTTATAGTTGCTGACATGACAGAAAAATATTCTGGAACATATACCATAAGCAATGATCAAAATTTAGGAACTATTATACAACTTAGTGCTAACGATGCCTATTACTTTGTAACAGGAAACAACCAATTTACAAGTGTAACAGGATCAATAATAAAATTAGAAAATTAAAAATTTAAAAAACTATTGCAATTTATATTTTGCATTTGCTATAATAAAAAAGATGTAGAAATATAAAAAATTTACTAGTCTGAAAAGAGGTAAAAAATGAACAACTATTTAGAAAAAAATAATTTAATATCAATTGCAAGCATTTTCTTAATAGTTGTTTTATTTTTATTTATATTTTAATAAGGATGTGTATTCCTTATTTTTTTTTGCAGATTTTAAAAAAATAATAGGTGTAGATAAGAATGAAAACTGACATCACCAGAAAATAATGGGGGACATTGCTAATCATTAGAGAATAGCAAAAGGGTAAGCTGTGTCCCCATACATTAGAAAAAAAGGAAAGGATGAAAAAGATGAAAGAGTTTAACAAAAAAATTGTGCTAGAAGATGGAGAAGAATATCTAGGATATGGATTTGGCGCAGATGTAGAAAGTGTATGCGAAATTGTTTTCAATACTTCTATGGTAGGATATCAAGAAATAGTATCTGACCCATCATATACATATCAAATGGTTGTAATGACATACCCTTTAATTGGAAACTATGGAATAACAGATGACGATTATGAAACAAAGCAACCTACAATAGGGGGATTAATAGTAAGAGAATATAATAATCATCCAAGTAATTTTAGATATACAAAAACACTTTCAGAGTATTTGGAAGAAAATAATATTCCGGGAATATATGGAGTAGATACAAGAAAAATAACAAGGAGTATTAGAGATAAAGGAAGTAGAAAAGTAATTATAACAGACATATCTACAAGCAAAGAAGAAGCCCTAAAAAAATTAAAAGAAACAGATATTCCCAAAGATGCAGTTTCAAAAGTAAGTTGCAGAAAAAAGTGGTATTCAAGAACGGCAAATGCAAAATACAATGTAGTTGCTGTAGATTGTGGTATTAAATTAAATATAGTAAGAAGTCTCAATAAAAGAAGATGTAATGTAACAATAGTACCATATAATACATCGGCAGAAGAAATTGAAAATCTAAAACCAGATGGAATATTCTTATCAAATGGACCAGGAGATCCAGAAGACGTTACAGAAGTAATAAATTTAGTAAAAAAATTAAAAGGTAAATATCCTATATTTGGAATTTGTTTAGGACATCAAATGATAGGCCTTGCATATGGTGCAAAAACATATAAACTAAAATTTGGACATAGAGGCGGAAATCATCCAGTATTAAACTTAAAAACAGATAAAATAGAAATAACAAGTCAAAACCATAGCTATGCAGTGGACGAAGAATCATTAAAGAAAACAGATTTGGTTCCAACACATAAAAATATTTTAGACAACACAATAGAAGGAGTAGAATGTAAAAAAGATAAAGTATTTAGTGTTCAATACCATCCAGAAAGCGCACCAGGACCACAAGATAGCAGTTATTTATTTGACCAATTTATAGATTTAATGAGAAGCAAAAACTAGAAATCTGACATCACCAGAACATATGGGGGACATTCCTCAAACTATGAGGAATACTAATGACTGAGGTTTGTCCCCATACCTTATAATAAAGAAAGGAATGAATAAAATGCCAAAAAGAAAAGATATAAAAACAGTATTAGTAATAGGATCAGGACCAATAGTTATTCGGACAAGCAGCAGAATTTGATTATGCAGGAACACAAGCATGTTTAGCATTAAAAGAAGAAGGGTATAAAGTAATACTTGTAAATTCAAATCCAGCAACAATAATGACAGATGTAAGCATTGCAGATAAAGTATATATGGAACCATTAACATTAGAATATGTAGCAAAAATAATAAGATATGAAAGACCAGACGCAATACTTCCGAGAATAGGGGGACAAACAGGACTAAGTAGAGCAAAGCAGTTATATAAAAAGGGAGTCTTACAAGAATGTCAAGGAGAGCTTTTAGGAACCAGTAGCGAAAGCATAGAACGCGCAGAAGATACAG
>CALXNI010000102.1 GCA_944389715.1 uncultured Clostridia bacterium
ACCCGCAATTTTGTGTTTTTTGGGTCGCCGAGGGCGGCGACCCCTACACCATTTGCAAATAATTTTGTTAATAAATAATTATAACAAAGGGGCGAAACAAATGAAAATAATGTTTATATGTACAGGAAACATATGCAGGAGTGCAATGGCACATGCTATGCTTGAAAAAAAAGCAAAAGAAGAAAATAAAAATATAGAAGTATATTCATGTGGAATATTTGCAGAAAATGGAGACATACCAACATATGAAGGTATAGAAGTAATGAGAGAATATGGCATTGATTTATCTAATCATAGAGCAACAAATATAAGAAATTCAAATATAGAACAAATGGATGTAATACTTTGTGCAACAACAGCACATAAAAATAATGTTATAAATATGTATCCTAAATTAGCTGGCAAGGTATTTACAATGAAAGAATATGCTCGGATATCCACAAGATGATTTAGATATAAAAGATCCATGGGGATATGGAATAGATGTATATAAAAAATGTGCGGCAGAAATAAAAGAATGCATTGAAAAAATATTGAGCAAATTGTAATTTAGCGGTGAGATGTGTGAGGTGAGAGGTGAGATTTTAGGGACAGGCTTCGCAGGCTTTAACCTAATTTCACACTTCCCACATCCCACTTCTCACTTCTCATTCATTATTATAAAAAAAGGAGCAAAAAAATGAACATATTAGAAGGATTAAATGATAAACAATACGAAGCAGTTATAAATACAGAGGGACCAAACTTAATTATTGCAGGAGCGGGTTCTCGGAAAAACAAAAGTATTAACACATAAAATAGCATATTTAATAGGAGAAAAAAATGTAAAACCATGGCAAATACTTGCTATAACATTTACAAACAAAGCAGCAAATGAGATGAAAGCAAGAATAGAAAATTTAGTAGGGGATGTAGCAAATGAAATGTGGATAGGAACATTTCATTCTATTTGCGTGAGAATTTTAAGAAGGTATATAGATAGAATAGGGTATCAAAATTCATTTATAATTTTTGATACATCTGATCAAAGAACATTAGTAAAACAATGCTTAAAAGAACTAAATATAGATGATAAAATATTTACAGATAGAAGTGTACTATCAGAAATAAGTAATGCAAAAAACGAAATGTTAACACCTTCTCAATATTTAGCAAAAGCAAATGGAGAATACAGAAAAGAAAAAATAGCAGAAGTATATGCAAGATACCAAAATAAATTAAAAGAAAACAATGCAATAGATTTTGATGATATTATAAATTTTACCATAAATATATTAACAGAAAACCCTGATATTTTAGAATATTATTCAGAAAAATTTAAATATGTTTTAGTAGATGAATATCAAGATACAAATAAAGCACAATTTACATTAATAACACTACTTGCAGCAAGGCATGGGAACATAACAGTAGTAGGGGATAATGACCAAGGAATTTATTCTTTTAGAGGGGCAGATATATCTAACATATTAAATTTTGAAAAAGATTTTCCTGGAACTAAAATAATAAAACTAGAGCAAAATTATAGGTCGACAAAAAATATTTTAAATGCAGCAAATGCTGTTATAAAAAACAATTCCAAAAAATATGAAAAAAGCTTATGGACAGAAAAAGAAGCTGGAAAACTTCCACAGCTTCACATATGTGATGACGAATATGATGAAGCAAGGTATGTAGCAGAAGAAATTGAACATTTAAAAAGAGAGGAATATTACAAATATTCTGACTTTGCTATTCTTTATAGAATGAATACTCAATCTCGTAGTATAGAGGAAATTTTGGTAAGAGAGCAAATTCCATATAGAATAGTAGGACGGACATAAGTTTTATGAAAGAAAGGAAATAAAAGATATTATTGCATATTTAAGGCTAATTCAAAATACTTCTGACAATTTGAGTTTGCAAAGAATTATAAATGAACCTAAAAGAGGCATAGGAAAGACTAGTCTAGAAAAAATAGAGATGTTTGCAACAACAAATCGGAATATCTATGTATGAAGTAATAAAAAAAGCAGATGAATTTGGATTAAATAAAGTATTTGCTAATTCGAGAGAATTTGTAGAGGTAATAGAAGATTTAAAAGCAAAAAAAGATACAATTTTGATATCAGAACTTATTAAAGAAACATTAAATAAAACAGGATATACTAAAGCACTAGAGCTAGAAAATTCTGCACAAGCAGAAAATAGAATAGAAAACTTAGAAGAATTTTTAACTGTGGCAATAGAATTTGAAGAAGAAGCTGCTGAAAATAACTTAGAAGAATTTTTAGAAAGTATAACACTTGCAAGTGATGTTGATGATTTAGAAGAAACAGACGAAGCAGTAACATTAATGACGCTTCATAGTGCAAAAGGACTAGAATTTCCAGTAGTATTTTTAGTTGGTATGGAGGAGCGGAATATTTCCAAGTTATAGGTCAATAGGTGAGCAAAGAGAGCTAGAGGAAGAAAGAAGACTTTGTTATGTAGGATTAACGAGAGCAGAGGAGTTTTTATATTTAACTTGTGCAAAACAAAGAACAATATTTGGTTCAACGTCTTGTAATAAAATATCAAGATTTATAGAAGAAATTCCAGAGGACTTATTGGAAGGATATGATCAAATAAAATCAAATAAATCATATGAGCAAAAAGAGACTACATATGAGTGGGAATATGGACCAGTTAAAAAAATTCAAACAAAAGCCTTTAATGATAGGTTTTCACCAAAAGAGCCGGTATTTGCATTTAGAACAGCAGAAAGTTTTTTAAATAATATAAATAAAAGTAAAGAGGAAACAAATATAGACTTAAGTAAATATAGAGCAGGAGTAACGATTTACCATAAAAAATTTGGAGAAGGAGTAATAAACTCTGTAGAACAAGAAGGAGACGATTTAAAATTAGATATTAATTTTGAAAAAGTTGGACACAAAAGATTAATGGCAAAGTATGCGAATTTAGAAATAATAGACTAGAATTAAATCCTAATTTATAAATTGTAATTTGAATGATTAAATTAATTTAAATCTGTAGGGGTCGCACCCCTGGGCGACCCTTAAATATTGATATGCGGGTCGCCGTGGGCGGCGACCCCTACAACGTTTGCAATTATTTTGT
>CALXNI010000103.1 GCA_944389715.1 uncultured Clostridia bacterium
AAAATAATTGCAAATGTTGTAGGGGTCGCCGCCCACGGCGACCCGCATATCAATATTTAAGGGTCGCCCAGGGGTGCGACCCCTACAGATTTTAAAATAAATTTAATAATACAAATTACAATTTATAAAAATGGTGTATTGACAAAACAGTACAAATAATGTTATAAATATATTTGCATGTAAATACATGGCCCCTTGGTCAAGCGGTTAAGACGCAGCCCTCTCAAGGCTGAATCATGGGTTCGATTCCCGTAGGGGTCACCAAATGTTTTTATATAGCATAGCAATTAGAATAGGCTAATTACATTAGCTTATTTTTTTGATTTTGAAAATTTCATAGTTGACAAAGTTATTACATATTTGGTATAATATACAAGTTAAAAAATATGCACATATAGTTATAGTTTAAGATTGTGCTTATAATTTTTTAAGTGTTCTTAAATATTTAAAAACTATATGGAGGAAAAACAATAAGGAGGAGATTTAAATGGCAGTAGTTGCAATGAAACAATTACTAGAAGCAGGTGTACATTTTGGACACCAAACAAAAAGATGGGATCCTAAAATGGCTGAATATATTTATCAAGCTAGAAATGGTATCCATATTATTGATTTACAAAAGACTTCAAAAAAAATTGATGAAGCATATAGCTTCTTAAAAGAAATAGCTGAAGAAGGAAAAGATGTTTTATTTGTTGGAACAAAAAAACAAGCTCAAGAATGTGTAAAGGAAGCAGCTATAAAAAGTAACATGTTCTATGTTGACCAAAGATGGCTAGGTGGAATGCTTACAAACTTTAAAACAATTAGAAAAAGAATTGAAAGATTAAACAAATTAGAAGAAATGGAACAAGATGGAACATTTGATGTATTACCTAAAAAAGAAGTTGCAGCATTAAAAAATGAAAAAGAAAAATTAGAAAAAAATCTTGGTGGAATTAAAGAAATGAAAAGAATGCCAGGAGCAATATTTGTAGTTGACCCTAAAAATGAAAGAATAGCAGTTTTAGAGGCAAAAAAATTAAATATTCCAATTGTTGGATTAGTTGATACAAACTGCAACCCAGAAGATGTTGATTATCCAATTCCAGGAAATGATGATGCTATAAGAGCAGTAAAATTAATTACTGATGTTTTAGCAAATGCAATTATAGAAGGAAGACAAGGAGAAATATTAGAATCTGAAGAACAAATGGTAGAAGAATCAGATATAGCTACACAAGAGCCAGCAAGTATAGAAGAAGTTGTTGCAGCAGAAGAACCAGCTGAAACACCAGCAGAATAGTATAAAATTTATTGTAAACGTGTAGGGGACGCACTCCTGGGCGTCCCGCAAAATATCACGGGTCGCCGTGGGAGGCGACCCCTACAATAAAATATGAATTTAGAAATAAAGGAGATGAATAATTTATTATGATAACAGCACAACTAGTTAAAGAATTAAGAGAAAAAACAGGTGCAGGAATGATGGACTGCAAAAAAGTTTTAACAGAAACAGATGGAGATATGGAAAAAGCAGCTGAGCTATTAAGAGAAAGAGGAATAACAAAAGCTGCAAAAAAATCAGATAGAATAGCAGCAGAAGGATTAGTATATTGCTATGTAACAGACGACAAAAAAGTTGGTGTTGTATTAGAAGTAAATGCAGAAACTGACTTTGTTGCAAAAAATGATGAATTCAGAAAATTTGTAGCAGATACAGCAAAACAAATAGCTACTACAAACCCAGCAAATGTAGAAGCTTTATTAGAAGAAAAATCATTAGAAGATGCTTCAAAAACAATAAAAGATATATTAACAGATAAAATAGCTACAATAGGTGAGAACATGTCTGTAAGAAGATTCGAGAGATTTGAAAGCCAAGGATTAGTAGAAAGCTATGTACATGGAGATGGAAAAATTGGAGTTCTTGTAGATTTTTCAAAAGGAACAGAAACTGTTGCAAAAGATGTTTGTATGCAAATAGCTGCAGCAAGACCAGAATATTTAAGTAGAGAAAGTGTACCACAAGACGTTGTATCACACGAAATGGAAATACTAAAAGCACAAGCAATGAACGAAGGAAAACCAGCAGAAATAGCAGAAAAAATGGTACAAGGAAGAATAGGAAAATTCTATTCAGAAATTTGTTTATTAGAACAACCATTTGTAAAAGATCCAGATATAAAGGTACAAAAATTATTAGAAAATAATAATGCAGAAATAACAAGATTTGCAAGATTTGAAAAAGGTGAAGGTCTTCAAAAAAGAGAAGAAAACTTTGCAGAAGAAGTTGCAAAACAAATGAATCAATAAAGAGCAAAGATTAGAAATATAATATTTATCCAGATATAAAAAACCTAGAAGATTTTCTAGGTTTTTTTATATATATTTTGAAAAGTTTTACCTTGTAATTTTAAATAAAGAATAAACACTAATTAAAAAGGAAAAATATATATATCAAATTAAGAGAGGTTGATTATGAAAAAAATATATTATAATGGAGAATTTATAACTTTAGAAAATTTTGAAATACAAGCACTTCTAATAGAAGGAGAAAGAATAAAAAAAATTGGAAGTAAGCAAGAAATTTTAAAATACAAAGATAATGAAACAGAACTTATGGATTTAAAAGGTAAAACTATGATGCCAGCCTTTATTGATGCGCACAGTCATTTTTCAGGTGTTGCAAATAACTTCTTAAAAGTTAATTTAGAAAACTGTAAAAATTTTAAAGAAATTCAAGAGGAATTAGAAAATTATAAAAATGAAAACAATATAAAAGATAATGAATGGATTTTGGCTACTGGTTATGATAATAATAATTTAGAGGAAAAAAATCACCCTAGAAAAGAAGTTATAGACAAAATTCTTCCAAATAATCCAGTAGTATTACAGCATAAATCAGGTCATGTTGGAGTATTTAATGACAAAGCATTAGAAGCTTTAAATATAACGAAAGAAACAGAAGTGCAAGGAGGAGTGATTGAAAAGGAAAATGGAATATTAACAGGATATATGGAGGAAAATGCTTTTATAGAGTATCAAAAAAAAGTTCCAATGCCAAATTTAAACAAATTATTAGAAGCTTATGAAAAAGCTCAAGCTAAATATTTATCATATGGGATTACAACAATTCAAGATGGTATGGCATATACTTCTATGATACCTATATATAAAGAGTTAATAAATAAAAATAAACTAATAGTAGATTTAGTAGCATATATTGAGATAAATAGCAGAAATGTTTTTTTTGAAGAATTTAAAGATAATATAAAAAAATATAAAAATAATTTTAAAATTGGTGGATATAAAATATTTTTAGATGGTTCCCCGCAAAGTAGAACTGCTTGGATGAGAAATCCATATATTGATGATGACAAATATTATGGATATAATACAATGAAAGATAAAGAAGTAGAAGATGCAATAAAATTATCAATAGATACTAATATGCAAATACTTGCACATTGTAATGGAGATAAAGCAGCTGAGCAATATATAAAAAGTGTAGAAAAATATAATAACGAAATAAATAAACTAAGACCTGTTATGATTCATGCTCAACTACTTGGACTTGACCAAATAAAAGAAGTAAAAAAATATAATATAATCCCTTCATTTTTTATAGAGCATATCTTCTATTGGGGAGATACTCATATTAAAAATTTTGGGAAAGAAAGGGCAAACAAAATTAGTCCAGCAGGTGAGGCCCTAAAAGAAAATGTATTATTTACATTTCATCAGGATTCACCAGTAATTGAGCCTAACATGTTTGAGACAATTTGGTGTGCTGTAACAAGAACAACAAAAAATGGTATAGAACTTGGAAAAGAGCAAAAAATAGATGTTTTAGATGCTATAAAAGCAGTAACAATAAATGCAGCATACCAATATTTTGAAGAAAATGAAAAAGGAAGTATAAAAGAAGGAAAATATGCTGATTTAATAATATTAGATAAAAATCCTCTAAAAGTAGAATTAGATAAAATAAAAGATATACAAATACTAGAAACTATAAAAAAAGGAAAAAAACGATTGCATTTTACTTATGAGTGATATATAATAATACAGGATTTTGAAAAATATAAAAAGAAAGAGGGTTTTAATTTATGAGCAAAAAGTACGTATACCTTTTTAAAGAAGGAAACGCAAATATGCGTGAATTATTAGGTGGTAAAGGTGCTAACCTAGCAGAAATGACAAACTTAGGTTTACCAATTCCACAAGGATTTACTGTTTCAACAGAGGCTTGTACAGAATATTATAATGACGGTAAAAAAATTAATGACGAAATTCAAAACCAAATTTTCGAAGCATTAGCAAAATTAGAAGAAATGCAAGGTAAAAAATTTGGAGATAATAGTGATCCACTATTAGTATCAGTAAGAAGTGGTGCAAGAGCATCAATGCCTGGTATGATGGATACAATATTAAACCTAGGTTTAAACGATGTTGCAGTTGAAGGATTTGCAGCAAAAACAGGAAATCCAAGATTCGCATATGATTCATATAGAAGATTTATTCAAATGTATTCAGATGTTGTTATGGAAGTTCCAAAATCTTACTTCGAAAAAATAATTGACGAAGTAAAAGAAGCAAAAGGAGTTCATTACGACACAGAATTAACAGTTGATGATTTAAAAGAATTAGTAAAAAGATTTAAAGAAGTTTACAAAAATGCAATGAATGGGGAAGAGTTCCCACAAGAACCAAAAGAACAATTAATGGGTGCAGTTAAAGCTGTATTTAGAAGCTGGGACAACCCAAGAGCTATAGTTTATAGAAGAATGAATGATATCCCAGGAGATTGGGGAACAGCAGTAAACGTACAAGCTATGGTTTTCGGAAACATGGGAAATACATCTGGAACAGGTGTTGCATTTACAAGAAACCCATCAACAGGTGAAAAAGGAATATTTGGTGAATACTTAATCAATGCACAAGGTGAAGACGTTGTTGCAGGTGTTAGAACACCAGAACCAATTTCTAAACTTGCTGAAGATTTACCAGAATGTTATAAACAATTTATGGAAATAGCAAACAAACTAGAAAATCATTATAGAGATATGCAAGACATGGAATTTACAATCCAAGAAGGAAAACTATATTTCTTACAAACAAGAAATGGAAAAAGAACAGCTCCAGCAGCTATAAAAATAGCTTGCGATTTAGTTGACGAAGGAATGATTTCTAAAGAAGAAGCAGTTCTAAGAATAGAAGCTAAATCTTTAGACCAATTATTACACCCAACATTTGATAAAGATAGCTTAAAAGCAGGAGAAGTAATAGGAGAAGCACTTCCAGCATCTCCAGGTGCAGCAGCAGGTAAAGTAGTATTTACAGCTGAAGAAGCAAAAGAATTAGGAATGGGTGGAAAAGGCGAAAGAGTAATACTTGTTCGTCTAGAAACAACGCCAGAAGATATTGAAGGTATGGTAGCTTCACAAGGTATACTTACAGTTCGTGGAGGTATGACATCACATGCAGCAGTTGTTGCTCGTGGTATGGGTACATGCTGTGTAAGTGGATGTGGAGACATCAAAATGAATGAAGAAGCAGAAGAATTTGAACTAGGTGGTTACAAATTCCATAAAGGTGATTTCATTTCATTAGATGGAACAACAGGAAAAATATATAAAGGTGATATAAAAACAGTAGAAGCTTCAGTTAGCGGAAACTTTGGAAGAATAATGGGATGGGCAGATGAGTTTAGAACATTAAAAGTTAGAACAAATGCTGATAACCCAAGAGATACAAGAAATGCAGTTAACTTGGGAGCAGAAGGAATAGGACTTTGTAGAACAGAGCATATGTTCTTTGATGAAGAAAGAATTCCAAAAATCAGAAAAATGATTTTATCAGAAACAGTAGAAGCAAGAGAAGCAGCTTTAAACGAATTAATACCATTTCAAAAAGGTGACTTCAAAGCTATGTACAAAGAATTAAAAGGCTTACCAATGACTGTACGTTATTTGGATCCACCATTACATGAGTTCTTACCAACAGCAGAAGAAGATATAGTAGCACTTGCAAAAGATATGGGAGTTACAGTAGAACATTTAAAAGAAAAATGTGCAGAACTACACGAATTCAACCCAATGATGGGACATAGAGGATGTAGACTTGCTGTAACATATCCAGAAATAGCTAAAATGCAAACAAGAGCATTAATGGAAGCAGCAATAGAAGTTAAAGAAGAAGATGGATACGATATAGTACCAGAAATAATGATTCCATTAGTAGGAGAAAAGAAAGAATTAAAATTTGTTAAAGATGTTGTTGTAGAAACAGCAGAACAAGTTAAAAAAGAAAAAGGATCAGATATGGAATACCATATTGGTACAATGATAGAAATACCAAGAGCAGCTTTAACAGCAGACAAAATAGCTGAAGAAGCAGAATTCTTCTCTTTCGGAACAAATGACTTAACACAAATGACATTTGGTTTCTCAAGAGATGATGCTGGTAAATTCTTAGATGCTTACTACAAAGCAAAAATTTACGAATCAGATCCATTCGCAAAACTTGACCAAGAAGGTGTTGGACAATTGGTAAAAATGGCAGCAGAAAAAGGAAGGTTAGCACGCCCAGATATTAAACTTGGAATATGTGGAGAACATGGTGGAGAACCATCAAGTGTTGAATTCTGCCATAACATAGGATTAAACTATGTATCT
>CALXNI010000104.1 GCA_944389715.1 uncultured Clostridia bacterium
GATACGAAAGGCTATCGCACAGAGGTGTACAAAATCAAGAAAAAACTATTTATGAAAAAGTTTGGAATAGTAATTGAGGAAATTTAAACTGGTCGAAATCGACCAAATTGAGGTGATTAATTTGGAAATAAGTAAAGGTATGTATGTTAGATACAAATATCATAATGAACAGAAAATAGGAAAAGTAGATTTCATAATCTATAATAAATTCGGTGATGAAAATTTTATTGGTTTAACTAATAATGAAAGTATTTTTGAGGGCAAGATACTTAAAGCCAGTTTCAACATAATAGATTTAATAGAAGTAGGAGATTATGTTAATGGCGAAAAAGTAACAAAATTGATAGACAGAAAAATATATCATGAAAATTTAAATGATCCATATTATGATATTTACTTTGAAAACAAAGATATTAAATCAATAGTAACAAAAGAACAATTCAATAGCTGTAAATATGTAGTAGAAAGGAATAAGTAAATGAGTGAAATAAAAATAGGTACTGGAAATGGTCAAGGTTCATGCTATGGATGTGAGCAATATACATTAATAGCTTTAGAAGAAATTTTAGATAAATATAAAGAAATAATAGGTGGTGATAACAAATGAAAGAAGATTTATTAAAAATAATCAAACATTATGGAGTAAATGCTCAACAAAGACAACTAGCAGAAGAAGTATTCGAACTACAAGAGGCTATAACACAGTATGAAATAGAAAAAGGATGGTCGGAATTATTAAATATTAAAATGTTTGATAGTGACGTATCAGAAAAAAAGCATATAGCCGAAGAAATAGCGGATGTATTGACTATCATAAGTGAATTTGTTGCTTATTATGAACTTAATGAATACGAAATATATGAAATTGCATATAAAAAAGTTGCTAGGCAATTAGAAAGAATTAAAAATGAGTAATTATTTTGATTACTGGTTACCAATATTTAAGCGTATGTACTTTAAGTTTAAAATGCTTGGCGATATTAAAGCAATAATTGAACTTGAAGACGAAGTTTGGAAAAACTGCCATTTAACTAGAGAAGAAAAAAGAAAGATATTAAGGCAAATGAGAGGTAATAACGATGAAAATAATAAATGAAACATCTTTATCTTATGAAACTATAGGAAAAATAATAGACAATATAATCAATGATAAAAAAGAAGATACTAATTATATAGGTAAAAAAGAACTAGGATTAGTAAGATATGGTGATAAAACAATAGGTGTACAAATTAAATATTTAAAAAGATATGTAGAATGGAAGTTTTGGTATGAATAAAAGAATAAAAATTCAATGGAAAAAACCATGGTATAAACAATTATTTTGCAAACATGATTTTCAATATTATAAGTCAAAAGATTGGTCCTCGCTAGCAAGCGGTGAATATAGATATTTAGTTTGTTCAAAATGTGGAAAATATAGAGGAAAGATATTTTTTGAATATGAAGGAATGGGGTTTAAATAGATGTTGAAAGGTATAGATTGTGTGACGTTCAATTAGTAGAAAAGGTGGAAGATAAATGAGTAATCTTTTAGTTGAAACAATAGAGGTTTTAAAAAATCATAATAAAACAATTAATGATATTAACTGGGTTGGTAATGGAAAATATTATTTTGATGTTAATGAGTTTTTAAATATTGCAAATGTGGAATATGATAATGGATATGGTGCTCAAGAGGTTGCACAAGATTTGTTAGTTGTTGGTGATAATTGGTGGTTAGAAAGGCACGAATATGATGGGTCTGAATGGTGGGAATATAAAGAAATTCCATTGAAACCAAATAAAAAGATAGAATTGAAAGCTTTAACAATTTCTCAAGCAAAAAAATTTGGTTATCATGTATCTGTTGGATGGGAGAATTTAAAGAGTATTAACAACATAGAAGGTGGTAAAAGATGAATAGTTCAGATTTAAAAAAATTACTTGATTATATTCAGGAAAATAATTCGTGGGAAAACATGTATCAAAATTTTGAGAGAAACAGATATTGTTTTAAATATATTAGAATTTACTATGATACACGTGAAAATTTAAATAATGAGGAACATGTTTGGTGGATACAACTTGATAATGGAATAGATTGTAAAATTAGTCTTAGAGATAAATCTTTTGAAGAATGTAAACGTATATTAGATTTACCTAGAGAAGAAATAATTAAGTTATTTAAAAAAGGAGTTGATTAATATGGACTTAATAGCATATTCAAACCATCAAAGTAATGATTTAATTAGCAATTATATAAAGAAACATTATGGAGATGTACCGCGAATTAGAGGGGTTAGATTTATGAAATTAGAAGATAAAGCCACTGATAAATTTAGTTTGGATGTAACAGACTTTTTTGGTGAGGAAAGTGTTGATTATAGCATCTTCATCAAAGAGATAGAAATGTTTAATAAATATGCAGGACAAGATGTTGTTTATATACATACTAGATGTGGCGATTGTGGTTTAGGATATGATGATTTATATAGTAATTATATTAGTTGCGGTGCCAAAAAGTGGGAAGAAGAACATAAAAATTTATTTTTAGACCATATAACAGACCCTTTTGACTGTACCTATTGCACACATTATTTTAAGGCTATTATAGATGAAGATTATAAAAAGATAGTAAAAGAAGGTGGTAAATAAATGTGGATAAGAACTCAAGATAAATTAGGTTTGTTTGAATTAAAAGGGTTTAAAATTAGAGAACATGTTTTTGAAAATGGTACAAAAGAATACCTTGTTTTAGGTAATGATAACTTATATAACCATTTAGGCACATATAAATCAAAAGAAAGAGCTATTGAAGTATTAGATGAAATACAAAAATTATTAATAGCACTACCAAGAACAGAAATACCTTTTAACGATATAGTTTATCAAATGCCGGAGGAGTGATTAAATGAAAAAGATAAGATGTAATGTATGTGATTATAAATTTTATTTAAATAAAGAAATGGTTAGAGAAGTATCGGAATCAAACGGTTTATTTGATAATTTAAGTGGAAAACAAACTAAAATTTATAATGCAACAGATTGCCCAAAATGTGGTTGTCAAATTATTTTATGGCCTAGATTAAAAGAAATAAAGGAGATGTCAGATAAATGAAGAAGATAATATTGTATCATAGTAATCCACTAAAATTTGGGGGAGTTGATACCTTTGATTATAACTTTTGCAAAAAACTAAAAGATAAATATGATATTATTTTCCTTTATAAAGAAGGAATAAAATCAACAATTGATAGGCTTAAAGGTTTAGGTATAGATGTACAAAAGTATGACAGTAATAAAAAATATATTTGCGACATCTGTATATGTGCTAGTGCTTGGGGTGGATATCCAGAAACTGTGATAGCAAAAAGTGGCAGATATATTCAAATGGTACATGCTGATTATAAAAGAGCAGTTGAGGTTGATTTTCATTATACAAAATGGAGTAAAACAACAGAGCATGTTGGAGTAAGCGACCAAGTATGTAAGTCATTTAAAGAAATGTATCCTAAAGAGAAAATAACGCGAATTTATAACATCTTAGACGACAAACTAGAAACAAAACCCATTTTAAAATTAGTTAGTGCAACTAGACTATCTAAAGAGAAAGGTTATAGCCGTATGTTGAAGTTAGCGAAGTCCCTAAAAGAGGCTGGTATTAGGTTTAGATGGACAATATTTACTGATTTAGAATTATATAATCAAAAGCCGATAGACATGGACGAAATAGTATATATGAGTCCAACGAGAGACATATTTGATTATATTGCAGAGGCAGATTATGGTGTTCAATTAAGCGATACAGAAGGTTATAGCTATTTCATTAATGAGTGCTTACAATATGGTACGCCAGTGATATGTACAAATTTTCCGAGTGCTTATGAAATAATGGAAGACGGAGTAAATGGTTATATTTTGGACATGGACTTATCTAATTTAAACATTGACAAGATAGTAAATAATATACCAAATAAATTCAAATATACTGAAAAGTGTAAAATTAGCGACTGGACAAAATTATTGAATAAAAAAGTAGAAGTTCCAAAGAAAAAATATAAAGTTGAAGCATTGCAAGATTATACAGATAAGAGACCAGAATTGATGATATGTAATCAAGATTATATTTTTAAAATAGATAATTTAGGAAACGCTAATATTAAAAAAGGAAACATTTACTATTTGGATAATGATAATAGAGCTAAAGAAATTGCAGAAAGCGGGCTAGCAAAGGTAACAAAACTAAGTGGAAGTACTAGAAAAGATAACGCAAGCGATTAAGTTATTGCAAGAAATCGAAAAGTATAAAGAAGAATTGCCCGCATTACAACAAGAGGTAGATTACAGGTTAAGTGATCTACTTCATAAAATAGAAAACGATTCATTAAATGCACCACAGTCATGCAAAATAGTAAAAGAAATAAAAAAACAAAGGCTTATAAGACGTGATTATCAAAACGACTACGAAATACTTAGAACTTATACAAATAATGTAACCAAATTAATGAATGCTGGTAATAGAGAAATGTTGTTATCAGAACTTAAAAAGACAAACAATAGATTAAATCAACCGTATAAAAACAGAATTTACACCAACGATGAAATGAATGAGTTGTTAGGGGTGAAGTAATGATAAAAGAAATAACTGAGGCTGACAAGATAATAGATGAGCTTAATAATGTGAACTATGAAAAAATAGAGATGTTAAAGGCTAAACTCGAGAAGACAACAAGTTCTTTCTCAGATAATAGAGTGGACGGCGGGCAAAGATTACATTCTAGAGAAGACGCATTATTACTGTATGCAGAAATGACAAAACAAATGGACGACACTGAATATAAGCTTAGGGACATATACAAAAGAATAAAAGACCGAGACTTAAGAATATATTTTGATAAAGTTTATTTCCATTTAACAAATGCAAATTTAGAAATAAAGTATGGTCTTACAAGGCGTCA
>CALXNI010000105.1 GCA_944389715.1 uncultured Clostridia bacterium
ATGACCCTAGATAATATTATAGAAGAAATAAATAAGGCTAATAGTATTGTGATATTAACACACGAAAACCCAGATGGAGATGCTATTCGGAAGTAGCCTAGCATTATATAATGGACTTAGGCAACTAAATAAAGATGTGGATGTAATAATACCAGAGTATTCAAAAACATTTGAATTTTTACCAAATAGTAATGAAATAAAAAAAGAAGGCAGAAAAGAAAAATATGATTTAGCAATAGCATTAGATTGTGGAGACATAAAAAGGTTAAATGGATTTGCTAAATATTTTGAAGCTGCTAATACAAAAATTTCTATTGATCACCATAGTGCCAATACAATGTTTGCCGATTATAACTTTGTTAATCCAACAGCACCAGCTTGTACACAGATTTTGGTAATTGTTTTGGAAGCTTTAGGAATAGAAATAAATAAAAAAATAGGAACATGTTTACTTACAGGAATAATCACAGATACAGGCGGATTTAAGTATTCAGGGGTAACAAGTGAAACTTTTGAATTTGTAGCAGAACTTTTAAATAAAGGAGTAAATGTATCTAATATATATAAAAAAGTATTACAAACTTTATCTAAACCAAGTTTTGAATTAAGAAGAATTGCTATGAATAGATTAGAATTTTTAGAACATGGTAAAATAACATTTACATATATAACAAAAGAAGATGAACAAAAAGTAGGAGCTGGAAACAATGACTATGATGGCATAGTAGAAATGGGAAGAGATGTAGAAGGAGTTGAAATTTCGATATTCCTAAGAGAAAAAGAAGACGGATATAAAATATCACTTCGTTCTAATGAATATGTTAATGTTTCTGATATATGCTTAATGTTTGGCGGCGGAGGACATATAAGAGCAGCAGGTGGTACAATTAATCTTCCATTTGAACAAGCAAAAGAAAAAATAATAGAAGAATGTAAGAAGCACTTATAAAAAGAGGGACATTCCTCAATCTATGAGGAATACCTATGACTGAGGTTTGTCCCTCAAACCTTGTAAAGAAAAGTAATAGATTTATAATATTTTGTATTTAACATTACAAATTATAATTTTGGTATGAACAGTAACAAATAAACAATATAAAAACTTATTTAAAGGAGAAAAAGTGGACGGAGTAATTATAATAAATAAACCTAAAAATTATACATCACATGATGTAGTAAATGTTGTAAGAAAACAACTAAATATAAAAAAAGTAGGACACACCGGTACGTTAGACCCTAACGCTACCGGTATTTTGCCTATATTAATAGGTAAAGCCACAAAAATATCTAAATATCTAATAGAGCATAAAAAGACTTATATTGCAACAATAAAATTAGGAGAACAAAGAGATACAGGAGATGTAGAAGGTAATGTTATAAAAAAAGAATTAGATTTAAAAGAGATAGATATTAATAAATTAAATGAAACATTAAAAAGCTTTTTAGGTAAACAAAAGCAAATACCTCCTATATATTCAGCAATAAAAGTAGACGGTAAAAAATTATATGAATATGCAAGAAAAGGACAAGCAGTAGAAATAAAACCAAGAGATATAGAAATATACAATATAAATTTAAAATCGTATAATAAAGATGAAATAGTATTTGAAACTGAATGTTCTAAAGGTACATATATAAGAGTACTATGTGAAGACATTGCAAAAAAATTAGGAACAATAGGATATATGAAAGATCTACAAAGAATAGCAGTTGATAAATTTACAATAGAAGATAGCATTAATTTAGAAGATTTAAATCAAACCATAGTACAACAAAAATTAATTACAATAGAAAATATATTTAATGATAAAGAAAAAATAGAATTAAATGACAAAAAAGTAGAATTGTTTTTGAATGGAGTTAGGTTAACATACGAAACAAAAGATGGATTATATAAAATATATAAAAAAGACAAATTTATTGGTTTAGGAGTTATATGTAATAATTTGTTGAAAAGAGATATAGTAATTTAAAAATATTTATGGTACAATAAATATGAAATAAAAAAAGTGCTAATACGAGTAATGAAGAGTAAATAATACAAAACTCTTCGAGTTTTGAAGGAGGAAACACATATGACAAGCTTATTTAGTTATTTAATTACTATGTTTGGAGGACTTTATTGGCTGTTTAGATTAATAATAGCTATTACCTATACACTAAGTATAGATATTGGAATAGAGCCTTTAAACTTTAATATAGAGGTAGTGTTATTATTTGTTACATTATTCTGTATGATTTTAATAATAAAAAGAAATTTAATTGGAGCCTTAATATACTTTATATCATATGGGCTTTATTTTGGAACAGATTTATATAATGGTGTAATAAATATAATGAATGGAGAAGTATCTTTTGTAGATTATGCATCTTTATTATTATCATTATTGGGGGTTATAATTGCATTTTTAACATTAATGGATATAGCATTAAATAAAAATAGAAAAGGAAGCGGAAAAGACAAAAAAACAGATTGGTTTTATACTAATGAGGAGTATACTAGAAAATTAGACGAAAGAGCAGATAAAAATCAGTATAAATTTTAGGATTAGTAAGATAAATTGGAATTTAGAGGTTAGATGTTAGAAATTAGAGATTAGAATTTTGTGATGTAGGGACGGCAGTCTGCCGTCCGGAAAACATACGAAATTAATTGCAAACGTTGTAGGGGCGATTTTAATCGCCCGGAAAAACATGTCAAATTTATTACAAACATTGTAGGGGCTGGCGTCCTCGACAGCCCGATAATTATTAATTTCAACGCGGGCCGCCAGGGACGTCGATCCCTACAACGTTTACAATAAATTTTATCCTACAAATTACAATTTATATAATAGGAGGATTAAATGGACATAAACTGGTATCCAGGGCATATGCTTAAAACAAAAAAGCAAATAATGGAAGATATAAAGTTAATAGATATAGTTATAGAAATACTAGATGCAAGAATACCAGTTTCTAGTAGAAATCCTGATATACAAAAAATAATACAAAATAAAAAAAGAATAGTAGTATTAAATAAAAGCGATTTAGCAGAAGATTTTGAAACAAAAAAATGGGCAGAGTATTATAAAAAAAATCATATACCAGCAATTATAGCTGATAGCAATTTAGGAAAAGGCATTAAAGAAATATTAATGCAAATAGAAAATCTAATGGAAGAAGACATAAAAAAAGCTGCTGAAAAAGGAAGAAGGAGAAAAAATATTAGAATTATGATACTTGGAATTCCAAATGTAGGAAAATCTTCATTAATAAATAGATTATGCAATAAGAAGACTACGGTTGTAGGAAATAGGCCAGGTGTTACAAAACAAAAACAATGGGTAAGAATAGCAAATAATATTGAATTATTAGACACACCAGGTGTGCTTTGGCCAAAATTTGAAGATGAAAATGTAGCTTTAAACTTATCTTATACTGGTTCAATAAAAGATGAAATATTAGAGACATTTGAAATTGCATATAGTTTGTTAAAGGTTTTATATAACAACTATAAATCGAATATAATTGAAAGATATAAAATAACTGATGATGAAATAGAAAATATTAAGTCAGAAGATGAAAGCGAAGAAGTTTATAATCTTATGAAACTAATTGGTAAAAAAAGAGGAGCAGTAATATCAGGTGGAGAAATTAATGAAGAAAAAACCGCAACTATTATATTAAATGATTTTAGAAGCGGAAAATTAGGAAAAATAACATTGGAGAAAGTAAATGAAAAATGAAATCGAAGTAAATTTAATGTCCCCATTAGTATGGGCTTATGTAGGTGATAGTGTATATGAATTATTTATTCGTACTCACTTAGTAGAAACTACCAAACTAAAACCACATAAATTACATATAGAAGCAATTAAACATGTAAGAGCAAAGGCACAAGCAGAGATTTTAGAAAGTTTGCAGGATATGCTTACAGAAAAAGAAAAAGAAATTGTAAGAAGAACAAGAAATACAGAAAACCATCATTTGCCTAAAAATGCGGATCCAACAGACTATATGTATGCAACTGCATTTGAAGGATTAATAGGATATTTATATTTAAGTGACCAAAAAGAAAGACTAGATGAGATATTAAACAAATGTATATAATAAGAAAGGGGTTGTAAATGTGGAGGATTCTGAAATAGAAGCATTACTAATGAAAGCAAATGATAATAGAAATCAATTAACAGAAACCATAAGAGGAAAAATAGAAGAGATAGAACAAATAATTACAGATATTAATAGTGATGAAAATGATTATTTAAATAGTTGTTTAAAAAGAGCTAAAGAGTATGATGTAAATTATACGCCAGATAGGAATGTAGTACAAGAATTTTTAAATTTAATAAGCAAACTAAATACAGTTTTAGAAAAACTACAAAGTCTTAGTTTAACAGAAGAGACTATATTAGAAGAGGATAAATATTTTACAGCTGCAGAAAAAGTAACAGAAGAAGTTGATTCTATAATAAAAGGAAAGAAACAAAAATTTACAGATGCAAATCAACAAAAATTTGAGGAAGCATGTGCTAGGAAAAGAGACATAGAAATAGAATTATCCAATATAGAATTTAGTTTAAATTTTTTAAATAGAGAAAGAGAGGATTTAGAAAAACAAAATTCTAAATTAGAAAAAGGAATAAAAGGAAAAAAGAAAAAAGCACAAATACAAGCAAACAATGCTAGAATAGCAGAAATAGATAAAGAAAAGAGAGATTTGGAAGCAAGAACAACTAGTCTTAAATTGAGAGGAGAAGCAGAACATTTTGTTCCAGTTACAACAGGGCAGGAGGACGAAAAAAATAATGAAAGTGACAAAGATATAGAAATTAAATAAAAAATAGTCGCAATAAAAATTGCGACTATAAAAAAACATTGACAAAAACAAATGTTTGCAATATAATACACTTTGAAGGTGATAATAATGATAAATACATTACACATAAAAAATGTAGGTATAATTGATGAAATAAGTATTGATTTAAACAAAGGATTTAATGTATTAACTGGAGAAACTGGAGCAGGCAAAACACTTATTATAGGTTCATTAGAAATTTTAGCAGGTGGTAGATTTTCAAAAGAAATGATTAGAAAAGGAGAAAGCTATTCCTTTGTTGAAATGAGTGTTTCAATAGATTCATCAGAAGAAGATATAATATTATCAAGAGAAATTAATATAAATGGAAAAAATCTATGTAAAATAAATGGTAGAATGGTAACAGTAAAAGAGCTAAAAAAATTTATGACATCTATTATAGACATACATGGACAAAACGATAATCAATCATTATTAAATGCCAATTTACATATAAAGTTATTAGATAAATTTGCAGGAAATAAATTAAAAACCATAAAGCTAGAGTATTTAGAAAAATATAATAAATATAAAAATCTAAAAGAAGAAATATCAAAAAACTATGGTGATGATAAAGAAAGACAAAGAAAATTAGATTTATTAAAATATCAAGTAAACGAAATAGAAGAAGCAAGCTTAAAAAAAGGAGAAGAAGAAGAGCTAGAAGAAAAAAAGAAAAAAATATTAAATGCAGAAAAAATTTCTAAAAATTTAGGAATAGCAGAAAACGAAATATTAAATGTATCATTAGATTCTATTACATCTGCAATAAAAGCATTAGAAAAAATAGAAGATATAAACGAAGAATACAAATTAGCAGCAGAAGCAATTAAGAGTATATATTATGATTTAGAAGATTGCCGGAAGGAGTATATCAAATTATTCGGAAGATATATACTTTGATGACAAGGAAATAGAAGAGGTCGAAACAAGACTTAATCTTATTTTTTCAATGAAAAGAAAATACGGAAATAATATAGAAGAAATTTTAAAGTATAAAGAAGAAGTAAAAAAAGAAATTTACGAAATAGAAAATTTAGAAGAATATACTAATAAATTAAAATCAGATTTAAAAATTTTAGAAGAAGAAATGAAATACATATGCAAAATAATGCATGAAATAAGAGAAAAAATTAGCAATATATTATCAAAAGAAGTTCAAAAAGATTTAACAGATTTAGAAATGAAAAATACAAAATTTAAAGTAAGTATCAATTATGATGATTCTTACGAATTTAACGAAAATGGACAAGATACAGTAGAATTTTTAATAATGACAAACATTGGAGAAGATTTTAAACCACTTACAAAAATTGCATCAGGTGGAGAAATGTCAAGAATAATGCTTGCAATAAAAAGAGTATTAGCAGATGTTGATGAAATAGAAACATTAGTATTTGACGAGATAGATACAGGAATTAGTGGAATTGCTGCAAGCAAAGTTGCAGAAAAAATGAAACAAATAGCAAAAAAACATCAAATAATATGTGTAACACATTTAGCTACAATAGCAGCAAAAGGAGATACAAATTATTATATCAATAAAGAAGTAAACGAAGGAAAAACAAAAACAAATGTATCATTATTAAAAGACAATAAATTAATTGAAGAAATAGCAAGAATAGCAAGTGGAGAAGTAACAGCAGTCTCACTTCAATATGCAAGAGAGCTAATAAGTAAATAAATTGTAGTTTGTTGTCTAGAGATTAGAGGTTAGAGGTTGGAGATTAGAATTTAAAAATGTAGGGACGGCAATCTGCCGTCCGAAAAATACGAAATTTATTGCAAATGTTGTAGGGGCGATTTTAATTGCCCGCAAAAACATGTCAAAATTATTGCAAACATTGTAGGGGCGGGTCTTGTGTCCGCCAGAAACAAAATAATTGCAAATGTTGTAGGGGTCGCCGCCCACGGCGACCCGCATATCAATATTTAAGGGTCGCCCAGGGGTGCGACCCCTACAGATTTTAAAATAAATTTAATAA
>CALXNI010000106.1 GCA_944389715.1 uncultured Clostridia bacterium
ACATGTTTTTGCGGGCGATTAAAATCGCCCCTACAACATTTGCAATAAATTTCGTATTTTTCGGACGGCAGATTGCCGTCCCTACATTTTTAAATTCTAATCTCCAACCTCTAATCTCTAATCTCTAGACAACAAATTACAATTTATCTAATGTTTCTATCTCAATTATATCTCCATCTTTTAAATTGTATTTTTTCCTAAAATTTATATTAGAAATAATTTCTATAATATCTTGTTTATAGTCTCCTTTATCATCTATGTTTTTTTCTGACCTTACCATATAAGCATTTTCTTGTAATAGTCTACATTTTTGTATTTGTACATTAAATGTTCCTCCATACTCTTCTGGTTTTATTATAAAATCCATTTCTAAATTATATGGTTTATCTAATTTTATATTTAATGTTCCTGGATATAAATTTATTCCAGTCTTATAATAAAAACTTTTAGACATCATAAATATAAATTTTTTTGCTCTTCCCATTCCTTTTGTAACTTTACCTTTTAAAATCATACTATACCTCTTTTTGTCTTTAATTGTATACTAAAAAATCAATTTTATCTAGATATATTTAAGATTTTTCAATATAAGTTTACAGTTTCTATAGTCAGGAAGAGATGTTTTCTCCCTACTAAATCTCTACTTTTTTTAATATTGATCTTAACTGTAACTAAAATTATACATAATTTGTCATTTTTATTGCTTTTATTTAAAATTTATTTTAAAATATAGATAATAATTGTATGGAGGTTTTTTATATATGAGCACGGATTTAAACCCTATTATTATTGGAATTGCTGGAGGAACAGGCTCTCGGAAAAAGTACTCTTGCAGAAAATATAAGAAAAGAATTTGCAAATGATATTACTATGATTTCACATGATTACTATTACAAAGCACATCCGGAACTTCCTTTTGAGGAAAGAACTAAATTAAATTATGATCATCCCGATTCAATTGAAACAAGCCTACTTATAAAGCATTTAAAAGAATTAAAAAAAGGTCATATAATTTATAGACCAGAATATTCTTTTGTTCAACATCAAAGATTGGATGAAACAGTTGAAGTTATTCCAAAAAAAGTTATTATTTTAGATGGTATATTAATATTTGAAAATAAAAAATTAAGAGATTTGATGGATATAAAAATATTTGTTGATACAGATGCAGATATTAGATTTATTAGAAGATTACTTCGTGATGTGGAAAAAAGAGGTCGTACTTTAAATTCTGTTGTTACACAATATTGTACAACTGTAAAACCAATGCATGAACAATTTGTTGAACCAAGTAAAAAATTTGCAGATATTATTGTCCCAGAAGGTGGTCACAATGAGGTCGCACTAAATATGATTATAGAAAAAGTTAGAAGTATAATGTAAGTATAAATTATTTTAAATACAAAAGTCCTTCACACTGTCGAAGGACTTTTTCTTTATCTACACATATCATTTTTGTTCATATAAAATTTCTTTTCTGCTAACTTATCTTGAACGCCTCTTAGAGTCTCTCCAAATCTTTGAAAATGTACTATTTCTCTTTCTCTTAAGAAACGAAGTGGATCAATTACATCTTGATCATCCTTACATAAATCAATTAATTTTTCATAAGTTGCCCTTGCTTTTTGTTCTGCTGCCAAATCTTCTTGTAAATCTGCTATTGGGTCGCCTTTTACCGCTAAACAATTAGCATCAAAAGGATATCCTGCTGCTGCTTGAGGATATACACCCCAGCCATGATCTGTATAATATGCTCCTAATCCTGCTTTTTCTAATTCTTCTACTGAACATCCATCAGTTAATTGATGAACTATAGTTCCCACCATTTCTAAATGAGCAAGCTCTTCTGTTCCTATATCATTTAATATTGCTTTTGCTTTTTGGTCTGGCATTCCAAATCTTTGACTTAAATATCTAAGTGATGCTCCTAGTTCTCCATCTGGTCCTCCATATTGTGATATTATAAATTTAGCAAGTCTTGGATTTGGACATTTTATGTTTATTGGATATTCTAGTACTTTATTGTAGGTCCACATTAATAATTCCCCCTTTCCCATGGCCAAGGTTGTTCAAGCCATCTCCATTTATTGCATGGGTAAAAAATTGTAAGTGGCCCATACATTTTTTGATACTTATCTTTCAAATCTTTTACTTGTTTTGCATATTCTCTATGCATGCATAATGCTCTTTGGTCTTCAGGATGTGTATCCAAATATAGACCAAGTTCTATTATTGCAAAGTCTAATGCTTTTATTTGATCAATCATTTCTTGTCTTCTTACATTTCTTCCGCATTCACATTCATTTCTATTTTCTTCGTTTTTATTTTCTTTGCAGTCTAACATTTGTTACACCCCTCTCCTATTTTATTTGTATTTCTAATAAATTCAATTTCTTCCATTGATTGTCCTGGCATATATGGACTTACAAGTTCTGGAAATATTGTTCCCATTTTAAGTCCAACACTTGGTATAAATGTTTTATCCATTGTTTGCCATGGCACATAACTTTGTGCAAACATTGGATTGTTTGGGAATAAATTATCTTCTTCATCAAATCCACATTCACACATATCTTGATTGCTTATAGTGTTTTCTACGCAACTACAAGTATCTTCAAAGATATCTTGATCTTTGTTACAAGAATTCATATTATCACATGAACAACATGATCTTACTTTCATATAATTTCTATACATTAAACTTCCTCCTTTTTTGTATATACTACATAATATGACCATTATATGAAAAATGTGCAAAAAAACCTCGCATTCTTAGCAGAATGCGAGTAAAATTACTTTTGCTCTTCCTCTTCATCTTCGTTATAACAAAGTTCTTCTAACTTACTTCCTCTGCCTAATGCAAAGAAAATTGCTGTTATAACAAGAACCGCTGTTGCAACAATTAAATAAATATGCCAATTATTAACTGATGCAATTAGCCGTTCACTTACAGTTGCTCCTGCAAAGAATACAACCGCTGTACCAATGATTGCAAAGAGAAATTTAGCAATTTTTGTTTTCATGAAAAACACTCCTTCAAAAGTTTTATGTATATATTATATCAAATTTGTGTTTTTTTGTCAATTTTATGTAAATAATCGCTTTGTTTTAAAAGCAAAAAACTGACGGTTTCTTATAAAATTCCGTCAGTTTTTAGTTTTATTATATTCAATTTATATTTTTACTATTCCACCCATTACAGTGTTTACGCTTGCTTCTTCATCTGATAAGTTTGGTGCAACTTTTGCACCACCTGCTACTATAACTGTATCTCCTTTTTGTAAAAAGCCTTCTTTTTTTAGCGTATCTATTCCAGTATAAACTAATTTATCAATATTACCTTCGCTTGAAAATAATTTGGGAATTATATTCCAACATAAACCTAATTGCCTATATGTCATTTCATTTTCGGTAATTGCAAAAATAGGACATTCAGGTCCAAAACTAGATACCGTCCTTGCTGTATCTCCTGTATCAGTATATGCAATTATTGCTTTTGCTTTTACATTTGCAGCTAGCATACATACTGAATAGTTCATATTAAATCTATAATCAAGCTCCTCCAAGCTATATTCTCTGTTTTTAAATCTTTTCCAATATTTTAAAGAACTTTCTATTTTTATTGCAACTTTATTCATTATTTCTACACATTCTACTGGATATTTACCTGTTGCAGTTTCTCCGAGAAAGCATTATACCGCTACTTCCATCATAAATGGCATTTGCAATATCGCTTACTTCTGCTCTTGTTGGTTTTGAATTATATATCATTGATTCTAACATTTGTGTTGCTGTAATTACTGGTTTTCCTTGCTTATATGTTTTTTTAATAAATTGTTTTTGATATATTGGAACTTCTTCCATTGGAATTTCTACACCTAAATCTCCTCTTGCAACCATTATTCCGTCTGATACTTCTAATATTTTATCAAAGTTATTTATTCCTTCCCTATTTTCAATTTTAGAAATAACTTTTATATGTTCTCCATTATTTTCTTTTAAAACTTGTTTTATTGCTAAAACATCTTCAGGTTTTCTCACAAAAGAAGCAGCTATATAGTCAAAACCTGCTACTATTCCATATTTTATATCTGCAACATCTTTCTCAGTTATACTTGGCAAATGTAAGCTTAAATCTGGAACATTTATGCTCTTTCTATTAGTTAATTGTCCACCTTGTATTACTTCGCATACAATGTCTTTATTTTCTATTGATTTTACTTTTAATTCTATTGTCCCATCATTTATTAAAATGATTCTGCCAATTTCAACATCTTTGTATAGTTCTTTATACGTGATGGATACTTTTGTATCATCACCCAATATATCGTCATTTACTAAAGTAAATTCTTTACCGTTTTCTAAAAAAGCTTTGTCTTCTTTAAATTTTCCTATTCTAATTTCTGGTCCTTGTGTATCTAATAGAAGTGGTATTGGTAAACCTAATTCATCTCTTACTTTCTTAAATGTATTAATTCTATCTTCCTGATCTTGATAATTACCATGTGAAAAATTTATTCTTCCAACATTCATTCCTGCGTGCATTAAGTTTTTTAATACTTCTGGATCATCTGTTGCTGGTCCTAATGTACATACTATTTTTGTTTTTCTCATATAAATTCCTTCCTTCGATCTTATTGTTCAAATTGTAATTTGAATTAGAAGTGAGAAGTGGGATGTGGGAAGTGTGAAATTAGGGTAAGCCTTACGTAGCCCAACCCTAAAAGCACACCTCACACTTCGCACCTCACACATCGCAAAAATAAATTACAATTTATTAATTCCTTACATATTATATATTCTTTTACACAAATTTTGCAACACCTAATCATATATTTCTCTTGCTTTTACGATTAATCTTTTTACAGCACCTGTTGTACAGGTTATTAATGTAACTTCTCTTTCTCCTTTTGTATCTTGCGATAAACATTCCACTTCTTCTGGATAAACTTTATAAATATCATATACTCCATATTCTACTTTATTTTTTTTATTATCAGTTAAATATATTTTATCATTTATTTCAACATCTTTTAAATTTCCAAACATATTATCTTTATGATAGTTATGTCCTGTTATGCATAGGTTTCCTACTCCATTTACTTTTGGTCCGCAAAGTTTTGTAACTGATTTATTTAATGTTTCTTTATTAGTCTCTGGTAAAATATATGTAACTAAATCTATTTTTGGTATTTCTAGTTTTCCAATTACCATATCTCCATTTGCTTCTATTAAGATATCTTCTTCGTTTATTTCTTTTTCGATATTTGTTACTGTTTCTACTGTGTTGCTTGTTGCATTGTTTTTTATTTTAATATTATTTATAATTACATTGCTTTGTAGATTATCTATATCTTCATCGTTACTGTTAAATATTAAAAATGAAATAAAAATAATAGTAAGAAATAATATAATCATTAATTTTATATTATTAATTACTATTACTTTGCTTTTCAAATTAATCACCTTTTATTTTCAATTTTTTATCAACCTATATCATCTGATACATATATAATATGAAAAAAGAAATTAAGTGTGACTAATTTTTATTTTTTAATTATTTTGCTTGACCCATATATTAAGCAAATTACTGCTATTACAACAATTAAATATGTCCATATACTTGTTCCTGTTTGAGGAATTTCCTCTATTATATTATTTGAATCATTAATTATATTTGTTTCGTTTGTTACATTATTGTCTGGAAGTGCTTGAGATGCTTCAACTACTTGAGTAAATTCCTGAGATACAATTACTCGATCTGAACTATTTTTGTCTATTAAGCTTAATCTTATAACATATGTTCCAGGATCACTATATGTAGCAACAACTGGTGTTTCATTTTTAAATGTATTTCCTACAGCAAATCCCTCTGGTGGTCCCCAGTACCCTAATTCCATAATGTTATGTTCTACACCTGAAGTATCTTTAGCTGTTATAGTTGGAGTAGATGGCCCAGATACAAGTTCTACTTTTATTAATGCGTTTGAATAAACGGTAGCATCTGTTCCTTCTAACACTACTACAGCATCTTTTGCCTCGCCTTCTACTATATTGCCTGTATAATTTATTGCAAAACTGAAATTATCACCTGCTGCATAAATAATAGTTGCAAATATTGCTAAAGCTAAAACAAAAACTATGAAAAAAACTCTCTTTTTCAAAACAAAACTCCTTTCTAATATTTTATATAATATTATATTAAAAAGGAGATTTGTTTATGAAGACAATTTATTAGTTCGTAATCCATTTTACTAAATTTAAGTTACTACTATCTAAAAGCATTTTATGTTTAGGCATTACTCTAAATGTATATCCATAGTTTCCACCTGTCTTTAATTCAATTTTAGCATTATATGTATATATTTTTTTATCATCATCACTTTTAGTAAGTTTCATTGGTATTATGCTAATATTTTCTAAAGTTCCATTATCTAAAATTTTTCCATAATATACTTGAGCTTCTATATTTTCTACACTTATGTTTGGTAGTTTAACATTGCAAGATACCTCAATATTTTTTCCAGCATCTAACATTATGTTATCTAAATTATTATTTTGTGTAATTTCTATATCCTCCCAATTTGAATATAAATCCTCTTTTATCCTATCGTACTCTGTAACCAATTCTAAATTGTTAAAGTAATCATTTGTTATATTGCAAAGTGGTATATATAGTTTGTTTGTGTAATCAACAAGCATTCTTGCTGTGCTGTAGTTTCCCCCTGTTGATATTATTGAGTTTTTCATTAATTTTATCCATTCTTTTGATATACCATTTTCTTTATTATAATATGTTGGTATTATTTTGTTTTCTAAAATATTATATATACTTTCGCTATCAGCTTTATCTTGTTCTTCATAAGAATAATACTCTGCATTAGTTCCTATTGCCCAACCGTTTTTTTGATTATATCCTTCTGCCCACCATCCATCTAAAATACTAAAGTTAATAACACCATTTACAGATGCTTTTTCTCCACTTGTTCCTGATGCTTCCATAGGCCTTCTTGGATTATTAAGCCATACATCAACACCTGAAATTAAATGTCTTGCTATTGACATCTCATATCCTTCTAGTAAAAATATTTTTCCCTTAAATTGTGGCATCATTGAAATTTCGTGTATTCTTTTAATTAAATTTTGTCCTTCTATATCTTTTGGATGAGCTTTTCCTGCAAATATTAATTGTACTGGCCTTGATTCATCATTTAGTATTTGAGTAATTCTTTCTAAATCTTTAAATATTAATGTTGCTCTTTTATATGTTGCAAATCTTCTTGCAAAACCTATTGTTAATGCATTAGGGTTTAATTTTGAAGTAATTTCTTTTATTTGGTTATAATGCATTCCAGAGTTTCTTAATCTGTTAGTTGTATTATCATTAACTAATTTTAATAATTTTTGCTTTCTTAATTGGTGATTATTCCACAATTCTTCATCTGGTATATTATTTATTTTTTCCCAAGTTTCATTTAAATAAATTTTATCTTGCCAATATGGTGTTAAATATTTGTTGTATAATTCTTTTAAATTTGGTGCAAGCCAGGTACATGTATGAATTCCATTTGTTACATATGTAATTGGTGCTTCATTTGGAGCAATATCTGGCCATACATCACCAAATAATTCTCTTGAAACTGCTCCATGTAACTTACTTACTCCATTTTTCTTACCAGCTATTTTTAGGGCTAAAATTCCCATATTAAATGTTGTTCTATTTTCCTCTTTTGGTTTCATTCCAAGGCTAAGGAATTCCCCTTTTGAAATTCCTAAGTCTTTCCAATAATCTTTAAAATATGTTTCTACTAAAGAAATTGGAAAAATATCATTTCCTGCTGGTACTGGTGTATGTGTTGTAAATACAGTTTTTGCAGTTACTATATCCTTAGCAATATTAAATGAAACTTTCTTTTCTGCCATAATATCTTTTATTAATTCCAATACTAAAAATGAAGAATGTCCTTCATTCATATGATAAACAGTTGGATTTAATCCTAAACTATTTAATAAAGTAACTCCGCCTATACCTAAAACTATTTCTTGTTGGATTCTCATTTCTTGGTCTCCACCATATAGTCTTGATGTAATCCCTCTATATTCTTCTAAATTTTCTGGTATATCTGAGTCTAAAAGATATAAAGTAACCCTTCCTACCAAAATTTTCCATACCTTTAGGTATAGTTTCTTTTTAGGCATTTTTACAGATATAATCAAATCTTCTCCTGTTTCTCTTTTTACTGGAGTTATTGGTAAGTTTTCTAAATCTATATCGAAATATTCTGTTTCTTGCCCGTCCTGCTCTATTTATTTTTTGATGAAAATATCCATTTTTATATAACAACCCAATTGCAACTAATGGAATTCCTAAATCACTTGATGATTTTAAATGGTCTCCAGAAAGCATTCCAAGTCCTCCTGAATATATAGGAAGAATCTCATCTAATCCATATTCAGCAGAAAAATATGCAATTTTATTGTTTTTATTTTCTGGAAAATTCTTACTAAACCAAGTAGCTTTACTATTCATATATCCTTCAAAATTTTCTACATTTTTATTATATTCTTTTATAAAATTAGAATCTTCTGCTATTTTCTCTAATTTTTCTTGATCTACAAGTTTTAAGAATTTTACAGGGTTTCTCCCGCAACTTTCCCATAAATCTATATCTATTATCTTAAATAATTTTAAAAACTCTGTATTCCATGACCACCATAAATTATTGGCAATTTCAGATAATTTTTCAATTTTTTTTGGTAATTGTGGATTTACTGTGATTTTATTAAATATGTACATCTATAATGTACCTCCTTTGTACTTTAAATAATTTTTCTTGTGTTTTTTCTCTTAATTCAACATACTAATTATCTATTAAAAGAACGCTTTTGTCAAATGATTTTAGTAAAATTTTGCTTTTTTTTGCTTTTTATGGTATAATTAATTATATTTTATACAAAGGAGGACATAATATATGGAAACAAAAAATCCACAAAAAAATATTAGGAATCCAAAAAAACCAAAATTAAAAACTAGTTTTAAAATTGCTGCTGGAGCCACTGCCATTACTTTAGTTGCCGCTGGAATTGGTACAACAGTAGCAAAAAATAAAGAAACAGATATTGTTCCTGTTTCTTCGTATCAATCTTTTTGTGAAAATGAAAATGTACATGAATATACTGTAAGTGAAGAAACTCTTCAAAAATTTATAGAATTTGAAAAACAATTAAAAATTTATGAAAATTTATCTGAAAATCCAGAAGGTCTAACATATGTCCAAAGTCAAGAGTTAGATAAAGCAAAGCAATATATAAAATCTAATTATAAAACTTTAGAAGAAGTTTATCTTTATCAAGCAAAAGCAAAAGTTGTAAAGGCATATCATCTTCCAGCAGAAAAATTATCTGATACTACAATTAAGCAAACAGGAATTTATACTAGTATAACTGATGAAAGTTCAACAACTTCTATCCCAAAAATTTCTAATGCGCCTAAAGCATACCTTGGTAAATTAACTGGAAACAACTCTAACGTTGTAATACCTAGTGAGTTAAAAAATGCAATATCAGATATAGTAACTCTTCAAAGAATTTGGTCTGAAGATGATAATTTTCCTTATAAAAAAATATTAAATAAATACAACAATTTTTTAAAATTTTTATCTTTGGAATTTGAATCAGACGAAAAAGGTAATATATCACTATCTGATAAAGAATATGAGCCTTCTGATGAAGATATTGTAGAATTTTATTCACCTATATATGAAAACTTAAAACAGAAAAAAGATTTAAATGGTGGAAAATTAAAAAAGTCACAGGAAATGCGTTTTCAAGAAGTTATGTCTAAAATGCATAGTAGCTTGTTAACTGTAGTCCTCAATAAAATAAATAAATTAGAAGATTATAATTATAATGGTATAAATGAATACAGAGAACGTTTAGAGACTCTTTTAGCTCCTGTTACTGAAGGTTATGATATTGTATCTCCTTATGATGCTATTCCTTATTTTGTAGATATGAACTATGAGTTAGATAATTTATTAAAAGATTTATCAGCTGAACAAAGTAAAATTTCTGAACATATAGAAGAGGAAAGGTAATATATTTACCTTCCCTCTTTGTTTAGTATTGCACCTAAAACTGTTCCAAATTGTGCATTTTCTGGTATAACAAATGTTAGCTTGTGTGTTTTTTCTATTTTTTTCAATATATTTTTTACTGCTGGTATTTTAGCAATATTTCCTAGTAAAACTATATTTTTTATATTATCATTTATGCTTGCAAAAGCTGCCATCATACCTATTACTTCAAATATCATGTTTAATATACCTAATACTATATCTGCTTTGCTCGCATCTTCCTTTAATTTACCAAAGTTTGCAAGTGTAAGTTCTGGCGGAAGTGTTTTTATATCTTCATCTGTTAAATCTGCGATTCTTAAATCTATATTATTTAAGTCTCCCTGTTTAGATAGTTCTATTATTTCTTCAAAAGATTTAGCTCCTGTAATTTTTTTACAAAGATTATTTAGTGTTCCTGCTCCTACTCCTGTTCCTCCTAAATGTTTAAAATTATTCCCTTCTGCCCTAATTAATGCTGTACCTGTTCCAACACTTACAATAATTGCTTTTTCTTTTTTGCTCAAATAAAGCCCACCTGTACCTATTGCAACAAACTCTTCAACTATATGTACTGGAACATTGTACTTAGAAACATCAATTTTTTTTGCATTTATTCCTGTTAAAACTATTTTCTCAATTTCTTTTATGTTATTTTTTTTTATAAAACTATCTACTGTTTTTTCATATTCTTTGCTTTCAGATATTTGCTTAGCTAATATTTGTTCATTATTATATTCTACTATTTTAATTGTTGAACTTCCTATATCTATTCCTATAACGCTCATTGATTTCTCCTTTATACGGGTCGCCGTGGGCAGCGACCCCTACAATATTTATCACTAAACAACTCTTGGTCCATCTCCTATTTCTACTGCATAGAAAGATGCTTCATAACCAATTTTATCTTTATATGATTTTCCTACATTTTTTATAAAATCTTCTACTTTATCGTTTTTTACAATACTTACTGCACACCCTCCAAATCCAGCTCCTGTCATTCTTGCTCCAATTACTCCTTCTTGTTTTAGGCTTTCTTCAACTAAAGTATCTAACTCTTTACCAGTTACTTCATAATCATCTCTTAATGAATTATGTGATGCAATCATTAATTTTCCTAGATCTTCTATTTTGTTTTCTTTTAATGCTTCTACAGCTTTTATTGTTCTTTGATTTTCGTATACGGCATGTTTTGCTCTTTTTCTTCTGTTTTCATCTTTTATTAAATGTTTATTCTCCTCGAATTCTTCTTCTGTAAGTTCTCCTAAAGATTTTATATCCAACTTTGTTTGTAATTCTTTTAGTGCTTCTTCGCACTCTGCTCTTCTTTCGTTATATTTAGAATCCCCTAGTCCTCTTTTTTTGTTAGTATTCATTATAACTATTTTTTCTTCTTTTAGTTCAACTGGTGCATATTCAAATTCTAAATTTGCTGTGTCTAAAAATATTGCGCAATTTTTCTTTCCATTTGCAATTACAAACTGATCCATTATTCCGCAGTTTACACCTACATATTTATTTTCAGCTTTTTGTCCTAACAATGCAAGTTTTACCATATCTAATTTTAAATTAAACATATCTTTAAGTACAAAGCCTGTTAAAATTTCTATTGAGGCTGATGATGAAAGTCCTGCTCCATTTGGAATTGTTCCGTAATATACAATATCAAAACCTGTATTTATGTTAAATCCTTCTTCTTTCAACGCCCAAATCATAGATTTAGGATAATTAATCCAATCTTCTTCTTTTTTATATTTAAGTTCATCAATTGTAGATTCTAAAACTCCTAATTGCTCGAAATTAATAGAATAGAATCTTAATTTATTATCATTTCTTTTCCTAGCTACTGCATATGTTCCCATTGTAAGTGCACATGGAAAAACATGTCCTCCATTATAATCAGTGTGTTCTCCTATTAAATTTACTCTACCTGGTGCAAAATATGTTTTTATCTCTCCTTCTTTTCCAAATAATTCTTCAAATTTAGATTTTATTTTTTCTTTCATTTTACCCTCCATATCATTTTATAAAATTTTTAAACTGGATAAGCATTGCTTGCTGGTCCTTCTTTTATTGGATTTTCTTCTTCATTTAAAATTGAATTCAATAGAATTTCAAAATTTTTAACTGCATTTTTAGCTGTCCATATTTCAGATAAAGTTTTATATGCATTTACAGATACTTTTTCTCTTAATTTTTTATCATTAATTACTTTTACTGTCAAGTTATATAATTCTTTAAAATTTGAATATGAAAAACCATTGATATTATTTTTTATAAGGAATGGAACTCCTCCAATCTCTTTATAGGCAATTGTAACACATCCACTATTCATTGCTTCATTTAAAACAACTCCCCATCTTTCTGTTTTATCGCTTGTACATATAAAAATATTTGCTTTTTCCATGTAACCTCTTACTTTTTCACTACTAACTGCTCCAACAAGCTTCACTTCATTTTCTAATCTGTATTTTTTTATTTGTTTATCTATTTTTTTAAGTAAAACCCCATTTCCTATCATTTCAATACTGAAATTAAATCCATTTTGTTTGAGTTTTCTTGCAAGTTTAATTGCAATTTCTGGATGTTTTTCTTTTATAAATCTTCCAACCCAAATAATATTAATTTTTTTATTGTTTTTTTTATTCATTAAATCTTTTACATTATAGATTTTAGTCTCTGGAAAATATCCCCATTTGAAGCACTTACCTATGTACATTCCTAGTTTATTAAAATCTTTTGGTCCATAACTACTAGCACATAACAAATATAGATTTTTGTTCTTTCTAAATTTAAAATGCCTGTTATAAACTTTCCTCAAATTTTTAAAATCAAATGCACTAAATATTCCTTTATAAAAAATTCTTGCATAATATCTAAAAGTTAATTTATCTTGTTTTAATCTTTCTTTCGCATATTCATCAGTTGGAGTCGATCCCATTATAACAACATCGCTATCTAATGCAAGTTTCATTGCTTTTTCATGTTCTTCTTTATTTTTATATGCTTTTAATACAAACGGATAATCGTTATCCATGTCTTTATATCCCAAACTTATTCTTTCATCATTTATTTTTTCAGTTGATACAAATTTAAAATCATCTCCATATTTTTTATACATTTCTTGACAAAATGGTAATTGATGATGTGTTAAAAAATTAGAATAGAATGATATTTTCAAATTAATTCCCCCATATCTTGTTACATTTAATTTATATTTAATTTCTTTAGTAATTCAGTTAAAGCCTTTTCTCTATGAGTATGTTTTAATTCTTCAGGTGATAACTCATTCATTACTTTTCCGAACTCATCCGAAATAAATATTGGCCCATATGTAAGCTTTCCCATTGGTCCTGGTGCTTTTGCAATTCTTCCTTTTGTTTCTCCTCTTGCTACAATTATTCTTCCAGCTTTTAAAATTGCTGTTAGCACACAAACAAATTGTGCAGTTCTTTTATCTTCTGATACATCTTTCATTTCATTTAATAACTTGTTTATTGTTACTTCTTGAGGCGCATGGTCTCCTGCATATCTTGCGCTATACACTCCAGGTTTTCCACCTAAGGCATCTACACACAACCCTGCATCGTCTGTAATTATTATTTCATTTATTCCGTTTCTATTACAAAACTCTTTTATTGCTTTTGCTTTAATCAATGAGTTTTCCTCAAATGTTTGTCCATTTTCCTCAATTTCTTCGTTAAAATTTATGTCTTTCAAAGATAATATTTCTGCATCAATTTTATTATTCTTAAAAAAATCTTTTATTTCTTGCAATTTTCCTTTATTGCTTGTTCCATAAATTATTTTCATAATAATATAATCCTCCATAAATTGTAATTTGTATAATAGAATTTGGAATTGAGAATTTAGATTTTGGATATGTATGGGCGAACTGTGTTTCCGGACGGCAGATTGCCGTCCCTACATTTTTAAATTCTAATCTCCAACCTCCAACCTCTAATCTCAAAAAATAAATTACAGTTTTATAAATTCCTATCTGTTTTTTAATTAATAAAATTACATTTTTTTATTAAATATGGTATTTTGCTTTCAAAATTTACACCATATGTATCTTTTTTATTTGTTTTATATGTATCATTAATAGTTTCCCATACATAATCTACTGAAATTTTTATAGCTTCTTCTACTAAATTTCCATTTACTATTGCTCCTACTAATGTACTAGAAAATATATCTCCTGTGCCATGATATTTAACAGGTATTTTTTCTCTAAAATATGAAAAGAATACATTAGTATCTTTGTCATATGACATTACACCTAATTCATTTTCTTTAAAGCTAACACCTGTAAGAATTACTTTTTTTGGTCCTAATTTACTTAAATCAATTAATATCTGTTTTATTTCTTCTTCCGTATATTTTTCTTTATACTCCATATTTAACATAGCACTTGCTTCTGTTAGATTTGGTACTACTATATCTGCCATTTTGCAAAGCTTTGCCATTTCGTCTGCAAACTCTTGGTTAAATCCTACATATAACTTTCCGTTATCTCCCATAACTGGATCTATAAATATAAAATTATCATTTGTTTTGAAAGTTTTAAAAAAATCTTTTAGTATGTCTATTTGCTGTATTGATCCTAAATAACCGGTATATATTCCATCAAATTTAAAATTTTCTTCTTTCCAATGCTTTTGTATTAGGGGTATATCCTCACTTAAATCTCTAAATGTAAAATTTTTAAATTGTGTATGTGTTGAAAGTACAGCCGTTGGAACTATTGCTGTTTCTATTCCCATTGCTGATATTATAGGAAGTGCAACAGTTAGTGAGCATTTGCCTATACAAGATATATCTTGAATTGTTACTACTCTTTTCATTTTATCACCTTTTCATTTTTCTTAAAAGTTCTTTTTGCTCATTTGTTATTCTATACGATTCAATTGCTTTTTGGATGGCTTTGTTGTATGTAAATTTATCTAAATTACAGTTTTCTAAAAATTTAACAGTTTTTTCATAGTATTTAATTAAACAAATAGAAATTGCCCATGCATTTGCCATTTGAACATAATATTTGTCTGATTTTATTGTGTTCAAAATTTTCATTACAGTATCAATATATTCATCATTTATATAATAATCTAATAGCATTACTATTGCAAAGCGAAGTTCATATTCTTTATTAGATTTTAAATACTTTTCTATTACTCTAAACATTTCTTTTTGATGTTTTTTTGTTATTTTTAAACCTGCACAGAAAACATCACATACTCCCCAACTATTTATTTTAGGCACAAATTTATTAACTTTAGCAATTATATTTTCTATACTTTCTTTATTTTTCAAGCCTATTATCATGCCTTGCAAAAGTAGTTCTTCATAATATTTATCTCCTATTTTAATTTCCTCTTGCTTATATTTTTTTAGCAACTCTTTACCATAATTTCTTAAAACAGGAACTCTTATTCCAATTATATTATCAACATTTGGAGATAAGCTGCTATGAAATTCTTTATATTTTTTGTCTTGCATATTAAATAAATCTTTTCTTATTTCTTCTTCCATTTTAACCAAACCCCTCTAATTTTAACTTTCAAATTATATATATAATAAGTCAACATTATTTTTCAATATTTTTAAAAAGATTTAAAACAGGTAAAAAGGGGTCAGACCCCTTTTTCCCTGTTTTGGTAAGCTAGCTTAACAAAAAGCATTTTTTATTTTTCCACATATTCGTTTAATGCTTTTGTTTTGAAGTTTAATTCTCCTATTTCTGCTGTTGGTACAAATCCTGGTTTTGCATTTATAACATCTGGAATTCTATTTACTACTGTTGCACATGTTAGTTCTACTGTTGCTGGTCTTTCGACTGTTATACTTGTATTTGGTTCTCCATATACTGTCCATTCGTTTTTATCAAAATCTTCTTTTGAATATACTTTACCAATACATTCTGATTCTATTGTTATTCCTTCTTCTGTTTCCGTTGTAACAATTGCACTCATTCCTGTTGCGTCTCCTGCTTTTACTGTCATTCCCAATGTTTCTGAATAAATGTCTTCTTTGTTTGTTGTTGGAACTGTTACTTGTGTTTGTGATTTTATCGTTAATCCTAATTTGTCACTTAACCATCCATTTGTATTCCACATATATGATGGTAAATATTCTCCTGACTCTATAATCTTTTGTCTTTCTTCATTGCTTATTTTATCTACACTTGCAACTTGTTTATCAAATTCTTCTAAAGTAAGCCCAGCTCCATGCGCATTTGCAAGTGCTATTCCATAATCTTCTACATTGTAGCTTGAGCTTCCTTTTATTTTAGTAATTTTTTGTGTTGAGCCACAAATGCTTGTTATTAATTGTCCCCAGTATATATCTTGATATCCTGTTCCTACTATTGTGCATCCTGTTTGTTTTGCAAGTTCATCAATTTTTTTAGTTAAGTTAGGATTAGAGTTCCATGAATAAAATGCTTCTTCACATGTTGTTATTGCATTAATTCCAAGTTTTGCACATAGCATTAAAGGTTCCTCTAGGTCTTTTAATAAACTCATTGTTTCAACAATACATACATCTGGTTTTGTTTGTTTTAGCATTTCTTCTGCATCTTTTAAATCTATAACATTTACACCTAAGTTTTCTCCTCCTATTATTTCTCCTATATCTTTTCCTATTACTTCTGGATTTACATCAATTGCTCCAACTATTTCTGCTCCTTTTTCATATACATACCTCATTGTATATACACTCATTTTTCCTGCTCCATATTGTACAACTTTTAATTTTCTGTCCATAAAACCACTCCTTTCTTTTATATGTATACATTATATACTTTTTGTACTAATTTATACAAGCTTTATTTTAATTTTATTGATTTATATTTTATTATA
>CALXNI010000107.1 GCA_944389715.1 uncultured Clostridia bacterium
ACATGTTTTTGCGGGCGATTAAAATCGCCCCTACAACATTTGCAATAAATTTCGTATTTTTCGGACGGCAGATTGCCGTCCCTACATTTTTAAATTCTAATCTCCAACCTCTAATCTCTAATCTCTAAACAACAAATTATAACTTATCTCTAGTATATTCCAATTTTGAATAATTATGTAATTTTAAATAATTAATTGTATAAATCTTCTATATCTATTTCTCTAATATTTTCTACACATTCATTTAAGAAATATTGATCTGTTTGACCAGCCATATAATCAATAAGTGCCCTTTTTATATCTGTATCATTATCTTTTTCTTTTATAAAATAATACAAATTTTTCTCTGACTGTGTTAGATTTTTTTTGCTATCAAAGTATTCAGCTTTTTTTAAATAGCAGTAATATAGTTCATAGAATAACTCTTTTATTATATCTTGATGTTTGTTTGCTTCAGAAGATGCATATATGTATTTATAATTCCAATCTTTTAACTTCATTAAAGCTTCAAAAATCTCCTCTGAAAATGTCAAATATGGCTTATCAAAACTATTTATAATTATATCTTTAATTAGTGTATCTACTATTTTGGAATTATTCTTACCCAATACTCTTGTTATATCTTCTGGTATATCTCCCCTTTTTACAACTCCTATTTTAATTGAATCTTCGATATCTCTACCAACATATGCTATTATATCAGATAATCTAACAACTGATGCCTCTAATGTCATTGGAATTATTTTTTTGCTATAATCTTTTTCATGAAATACATTAAATAAGTCAATAGTAAAATCTTCTTCATTTTTATCTTTATTATATTTGTACTTATTTATAAGTATTTCCCCATTATGTGCAAGAATTCCATCTAATGTTTGAAGGCTTATATTTAGTTTTTCTAATTTATTTAAAACTCTAACACTTTGTCCATTATGGCAAAAATATCCAATGTTTTCTTTTATGCATAAATCATTTAAATATTTTTCTCCCTTATGCCCAAATGGACTATGTCCTACATCATGCCCTAAAGCTATTGCTTCTATTAAATCTTCATTTAACTTTAAACTTCTTCCAATTGTTCTTGCAATTTTAGAAACTAATTGAACATGAAGAACTCTATGTGTAATATGGTCATTTTTAGTAAAAGAAAATACTTGTGTTTTGTCTATATATCTTGTATATCCTAATGAATGTATGATTCTGTCTATATCTCTAAAAAAAACTGGTCTTATATCTTCTTTATCTTTTTTTAATAATATGGCATCATATGACTTGCATGCATATTTTGATAATATTCCTTCTCTAGACAGCATATTAGCTTTTGCTCTTTCTAAATTTTTTTCCATGAATTCACCTCTAACTGATTATATATAAAAATTTGTTTATTGTAAATGTTAATATTTTTTAACTATTAATTAATTTCTATATACTTGAAATTAAGCTATAGATATTATATAATATATTATATTTGATAATCTGTCTTACTCTAACAGAGTAAGCAGTTTATATACTGACCTGCTTGCAAAACTACTTTTCCTCTCAATATAAACTTTTAATAAATTGCAAGCAGGTCAGGTTAGAGGTTTTTTTCTCTCTAACTAATTAATTCCAGTGTACTGGAATTTAAGCTTCATCTGAGGAATGAAGCTTTTTTTATAAATTTACTTGCAAATTTTATACTTCCGTGTTAAAATGGAAAAAGTGATAATTTATTTTGACTTAAGGAGGTGCAAAACATATGCCAAATATTAAATCTGCTATAAAAAGAGTTGATGTTATTGAAAAGAAAACATTAAGAAATAATATGATAAAATCAGAATATAAAACAGCTACTAAAAAATTTGAAGCTGCTGTGTTAGAAGGTAATAAAGAAAATGCTGAAAGATTATTTAAAGAGGCTGTTAAAAAAATTGATGGTGCTTGTTCAAAAGGTGTAATAAAAAAGAACACTGCATCTAGAAAAAAATCTAATTTAGCAAAAAAATTAAATACTATTGCTTAGAAAATTGATATTAAATTAGCAAATCGAACAGATTTGCTTTTTTATTGTGTTTAATTAATTAGATAAATTGGAATTTGTGTGAATAAATTTATTTTTAATCTGTAGGGGTCGCACCCCTGGGCGACCCGAAAATTTTGATATGCGGGTCGCCGTGGGCGGCGACCCCTACAATGTTTGCAATTAATTTGCTGTTTGCGGGCGGACACAAGGCCCGCCCCTACAGATTTAAAATATTTACTCACACAAATTCCAATTTATCCAATTATTTCCTTTGATTTATGATTTTTTATGTGTTAACATAATTGTATAGTTTGTTTTATTGATGGAGGTTAGTTATGATTAAAAAAGCTTTAGATAAATTTAAAAATATAGATAAAAATATTCTAAAAATTATGTTTTCTGGGTTTAAATTTTCTTTTATTATTACATTATTATCTAGTTTTGTTTTACTAATTTACATATTAAATCCTGTATCTATTACCTTGTTTAATTCAGGTATTATCCTATTTAAAACTGGATTAACTTTCGCTACTATGTTTTTTATTTGTGCATTTGCAATGGATGATATAAAAAAACAAATGATATAAAAATAGCAAAAAAGGGAACAGTCCCTTTTTTGCTATTTTTATTTGTTTAGTTCTTCTAAAAACATTTTATTAAGCATTTGAGGATTTGCTTTTCCTTTTGTTTCTTTCATTGCTTGTCCTACTAAAAATCCTACTGCTTTATCTTTACCTGCTTTAAAATCAGCCACTGACTGAGGATTTGCTTCTATTATTTTTAATACAATCTCTTTTATTGCTCCTTCGTCAGATATTTGAACCCAGCCTTTTTCCTCTATTATTTTTTGTGGGTCTCTTGGCTCTTTAAACATTTCATCTAATACTTTTTTTGCAATACTTGAACTAATTGTTCCTTTATCAATAAGTATTACCAAATTTCCTAGCTCGTCTGCTGTAAATGGTATATCAGATGGTTCTAACTCTTTTTCATTTAATTCTTTTGTAATGTCTGTCATAATCCAATTACTTACTGCTTTAGCATTATTACATACTTTAGTTGCTCCCTCAAATAAATCAGAAAAATATTTAGATGATATTAATATATTGCTATCATATTCAGGTAATTTGTATTCATTTATATATCTTTCTTTTCTGCTTTCTGGCATCTCTGGAAGGCTTTTTCTAATGTTTTCTTTCATTTCTTCTGATATTTTAATTGCAACTAAATCAGGATCTGGAAAATATCTATAATCTTGAGCATCCTCTTTATCTCTCATTGGAAAAGTTTTTCCAGATACATCGTCCCATCTTAATGTTTCTTGGTCTATTTTTCCGCCATCTTCTAAAACTTCTATCTGTCTTTCTGCTTCGTAATCTATTGCTCTTACTATAGATTTAAAAGAGTTCATGTTTTTCATTTCTGTTCTTGTGCCAAATTCTTTTTGTCCTTTTTTTCTTACAGATACATTAACATCTGCTCTTAGCGATCCCTCTTGCATTTTGCAGTCTGATACTTCTATATATTCCAATATAGATTTTAATTTTTTTAAGTATAAGTCTACTTCTTCACTACTTCTTAAATCAGGTTCAGAAACAATTTCTATTAATGGAACCCCTGCTCTATTTAAGTCAACTAAGCTTCCTCTTCCATAGTCATCATGATTTAGCTTTCCTGCATCTTCTTCTATGTGTATTCTTGTAAGTCCTATTTTTTTCTTTTCTCCACCTACTTCTATTTCTACATATCCATGTTCACAAAGTGGCATATCATATTGAGATATTTGATATGCTTTTGGTAAATCTGGATAAAAATAGTTTTTTCTATCATTTTTGCTTATGCTTGCTATTTCACAGTTAGTTGCAAGTCCTGCTTTTATAGCATACTCTACTACTTTTTCATTTAATACTGGTAGAGTTCCTGGCATTGCCATACATACTGGACAACAATGTGTATTAGGTTCTCCTCCAAACTCTGTAGGACAAGAACAGAATATTTTAGTTTTTGTAGATAACTCGCTATGTACTTCTAGCCCTATTACAATTTCATAATCTTCTCTTGACATATTTTTTCTCCTTTTTTGTAGGGGTCGCCGCCCTCGGCGGCCCGCATTCATTATTTTTTCCGGGTCGCTGTGGGCAGCGACCCCTACATATTTTTTGTTTTTTTAATTAGCACGTTTAAATTCTGGTTTATATTTTTCTCTAAATTTTGTTTCTTGCTCATATGTATATGCTGCTCTTAAAATTGTTTCTTCATCAAATGGCTTTCCTATTAATTGCATACCTATTGGCATACCTTTGCTATTTACTCCACATGGCACAGAAATTCCTGGAAGTCCAGCAATGTTTACTGTTACTGTACAAAGGTCTGCTAAATACATCTCTAATGGATTATTTGATTTTGTTCCTATTTCATATGCTACTGTTGGTGATGTTGGGGTTAGCAATACATCATATTTTTCAAAAAGTTTTTCGAATTCTTTTCTAATTAATGTTCTTACTTTTTGTGCTTTTTTATAATAAGCATCATAGTACCCAGAAGAAAGCACATATGTTCCAAGTATTATTCTTCTTTTTACTTCTGGTCCAAATCCTTCACTTCTTGAATTTCTATATATATCTTTTAACGTTTTGAAGTTCTTTGTTCTATATCCATACCTTATTCCATCAAATCTTCCTAAATTTGAGCTTGCCTCAGCACATGCAATTATATAGTAAACGGCTAAAGCTTCGTCTGCTATATCTAGTGAACATTCTTCAATGCTCGCTCCTAGTTCTTCATATTTTTTGATTGCTTCTTTTACTTTTTCTCTTACTTCTTCATTTATTCCTTCTCCAAAATATTCTTTTGGAATACCTATTTTTAATCCCTTTACATCTTTTTTTAAGGCTTTTGTATAATCCTTTTTTTCTATATTTACTGATGTTGAATCTCTTTCATCATGACCTGCGATTAAGTTTAAAAGCATGGCACTATCTGTTACATCTTTTGTAATTGGTCCAATTTGATCTAAAGAAGAGGCAAATGCTACTAATCCATATCTTGAAACCAAACCATATGTTGGCTTTAATCCAACAACTCCACAAAGTGAAGATGGCTGACGAATTGATCCACCTGTATCTGATCCGAAGTGCCCAAGGTACTAAATTTGCTGCTACTGCTGCTGCACTTCCACCACTTGATCCTCCTGGTACAGTATTTAGGTTCCATGGATTTCTAGTCTTTTTAAATGCTGAGTATTCTGTTGAAGCTCCCATTGCAAATTCGTCCATATTAAGTTTTCCCAAGATTATCATATTTTCTTTATTAAGTTTTTCTATAACTGTTGCATTATATGGAGCGACAAAATTTTCTAGCATTTTAGAACTACATGTCGTTTTAGTTCCTGTAATACACATATTATCTTTTATTCCAATTGGAATACCAGCAAATTTTGTATTTCTATCTTTAATTTCTTTTGCTTTTTCTAAGGCTTCTTTATCTAAAACTGTAACAAAAGCTTGTACATCTTTTTCTTTATCATTAATTCTATCTACATAGCTTTTTGTTATATCTTCTACACTTATTTCTTTATTGTCTAATTTTTCTAACAATTCATGAACTGTCAATTCATAAAGTTCCATTATTTACCTCCTATATTTTATATGAAGTGAGAAGTGGGATGTGGGAAGTGTGAAATTAGGGTAAGTCTTACGTAGCCTATCCCCAAAAATCACACCTCTCACCTCACACATCACATTTTCAATTTTATATAACCTTTGGAATTTTAAACATACCCTCCTCTTGCTCAGGTGCATTTTGAAGTAAAATATCTCTATTCCCAAATTCTTTTATCTCATCTTTTCTAAATACATTAGAGTTACTAATAACTCCCATAGTCTCTTCTACGTTATCTGTATCTACATTATTTAATACATCTACAAAGTTCAATATGTCTTGTAAATTTTTTGCATATTCATCAATCTCGTTTTCTTGAATGTTTAAATCTGCAAGCTTTGCAATATGTAAAATTTCTTCTTTACTTACAACCATAAATTTTCTTCCTTTCTTCCATAATTTAACTAATGTGTTTATTATATAATCTTTAATCAAAAAAAACAAGACATATTGTCTTGTTTTTTGTTACCCTTAATTAAAAAACTAAATTCCACTTGAACTTTACCTGGAATTTAGTTTTTTAATTAAGGTGTCAAATACTTTTATTAAGAAATTATTGCAAATTTTGCCTATTTATAGTAAACTTGTTGTATCAGTTAATATTTAAAATTTTGCATAACTTATATAGGTGGAGGTTTTTTATGTTAGATATAAAATTTGTAAGAGAAAATCCTGATTTAGTTAAAGAAAATATAAAGAAAAAATTTCAAGATCATAAATTAGGATTAGTAGATGAAGTTATTGAATTAGATAAAAAATATAGGGAATTTCAACTTGAAGGTGATAATCTTAGAATGGAACGTAATTCTCTTAGTAAGGAAATTGGAAATCTTATGCGTGAAGGTAAAAAAGAGGAAGCTGAAGGCATAAAGGCTAAGGTTAATGAAATTAATTCTAAACTAGAATCAATAGAAAAAGAAACTGATGAATATGCAAATAAAATAAAAGAAATTATGATGAGAATTCCAAATATTATTCATGATTCTGTTCCAATAGGAAAAGACGATACAGAAAATGTTGAAATACAAAAATATGGTGAGCCTATCGTTCCTGATTACGAGATTCCATACCATACAGATATAATGGAAAAACTTTCAGGAATTGATTTAGAATCTGCCCGTAGAGTAGCTGGTAACGGATTTTATTATTTAATTGGAGATGTTGCAAGACTTCACTCTGCAGTAATATCATATGCTAGAGATTTTATGATAAATAAAGGATTTACTTATTGCGTTCCTCCATTTATGATTCGTAGTGATGTTGTAACAGGCGTTATGAGCTTTGAAGAAATGGATGCAATGATGTATAAAATAGAAGGAGAAGATTTATATTTAATAGGTACAAGCGAACACTCTATGATAGGAAAGTTTAAAGGGCAAATTCTTCCAAAATCTGAGCTTCCATATACAATGACTTCCTATTCTCCATGTTTTAGAAAAGAAAAAGGTGCACATGGTATAGAAGAAAGAGGAGTTTATAGAATACATCAATTTGAGAAACAAGAGATGGTAGTTATTTGTGAACCAGAAGATAGTTATGAGTGGTATGATAAAATGTGGTCATATACAGTAGAATTATTTAGAAGTTTAGATATTCCAGTTCGTACTCTTGAATGTTGTAGTGGTGATTTAGCAGATTTAAAAGCAAAATCTTGTGATGTTGAAGCTTGGAGTCCAAGACAAAAAAAATATTTTGAGGTTGGAAGTTGTTCTAACATGACAGATGCTCAAGCAAGACGTTTGGGAATTCGTATAAAAGGCGAAAAAGGAAATTATTTTGCACATACATTAAACAACACAGTTGTTGCTCCTCCTCGTATGCTTATAGCATTTTTAGAGAATAATTATAATGAAGATGGAAGTATAAATATTCCAGAAGTATTAAGACCTTATATGGGGGGAATAGATAAAATTGTTCCAAAAAAATAAATTGTAATTTATCTGATTAAATTAATTGCAAATGTTGTAGGGGTCGCCGCCCACGGCGACCCGCATATCAATATTTAAGGGTCGCCCAGGGGTGCGACCCCTACAGATTATAAAATAAATTTTCTCAATCAAATTACAATCTATTTTACAGAAAGGATTAAAATATGATTATTAAAAACCCAAGATTTGAAATATCTGCTGTTAGTCCTAAACAATATCCAAATACAGGACTTCCTGAGATTGTTTTAGTTGGCAAATCTAATGTAGGTAAATCATCTTTTATAAATACTATGCTTAATCGAAAATCGCTTGCTAGAACTAGTAGTGAGCCTGGTAAAACTAGGCAAATTAATTTTTATAACATTGATAATAATTTCTATTTTGTAGATTTACCTCGGATATGGATATAGCAAAATGTCTAAACAAGAACAAGTAAAGGTTGGAAATTTTATAGAAGAATATTTGCAAATTAGAAAGGAAATTGCTTTAATTATTTTTCTAATAGATATTAGGCATGATCCAACTGAAAATGATAGATTAATGTACGATTATATTATAAACAAAGCTGGAACTCATCCTTGTTTAATTATTGCAAATAAGGCTGATAAAATAGCACCTACTAAAGTAGAAGCAAGAGTTCTAGAATTACAAAATCTTTTAAATCCATTAAAAGATATAGCTTTTCTTCCCTTTTCTGCTGAAAAGAAAATTTATACTGATAAGGTTTGGGAGGAAATAGAAAAATATTTGTAAAACACACAATTATTTTATTACAAATATTGTAGGGGCGTTGTCGTTACCAACAACGCCTCTACAATTCTATTTGTATTCTACCCTAACCAAATACAATCCATGTGCTGGTAATGTTTTTCCTGCTTTTGTTCTATCTTTTTGCTCTATTATTTCTGGTATTTCTTCCGGTTTTATTTTCCCGCAAGCCAACATCTACTAATGTTCCAGCAATTATTCTTACCATATTATATAAAAATCCGTTTCCGAGTTAGTTCTATATATATTCTATCTTCTTTTTCTAATACTTCTGCTTTATATATTGTTCTTACACTACTTTTACTACTTATTCCACTTGATTTAAATGCTTTAAAATCATGTTCTCCTTCAAAATATTTTACTGCTTTTCTCATTTCTTGGGTATTAAGTTTTAATGGCATGTGGTATTCTAAATCTCTATATATTGCTGTGCCATGCAAAGAATTGTTTACTATATATCTATATGTTTTTTGTTTTGCATTGTATCTTGAATGAAACCTCTCCTCTACTTCTTCTGCTTTTTTTATAACAATGCTCTTTTTTAACTTAGAATTTATTGCGTATGGAATTTTTTCTATGTCTATAGTACTATTTGTTTTAAAATTTGCAACTTGTCCGAATCGCGTGTACTCCTGCGTCAGTTCTTCCGTGATGCAATTAATTCTACTTCTTCTCCAGTTATTTCTTTTATTGCTTTTTCTATTTCGCCCTGTATATTTAATTTATTAGGTTGTTTTTGCCAACCATTAAATTTTTTTCCATCATATTCTATTGTTAGTTTAATGTTTCTCATAAAAATCTCCTATTTACTATTTACTTTTTGTAAAAATATGTTATAATAATTTTAGAAATAGGAAGCCACAAAAAGTGGTTGCCATCAAAATTGTATTTATTAAAAACACATCTCTAATAGCTAGCAGAGATGTGTTTTCTCTATTGTTTGCTTATAATTACAGCTAAAACTATAATTAAGGCAAATGCTATAATGGCTGTGATTATCCATGATGTTGTAAGTAATATTATTATATGTATCATTGTCTCTTCTATCATTAGCATCACCTCCTTATCTTATGTATAAAGAGATGACAGAGCCACATTTCTGCTTTTTCCTATTTCTCTAATATTATACAAAAACTGGAAATATTAGTCAATGCTTTTTTGACAATTTAAATGTTTATATTATAAGAAAGATAGCGAAGCTATATTAGCATGGCTTACGCAGGTCTTTTTATCGGTAACCTTTCTTGTTGTACACGGAAAAATCTTAAATTAGGTCAATATAAAAGTCGATTTTTCCTATACAATAAAAAATCAGAAACTTTATTTTGTTTCTGATTTTTTATCTTCTATATTTTCTTCTACTTTTTTGTTCTTTTTCATTTCTTTTATTTTATCTTTTAATCTTGCTTTTCTCTTTTTTAAGTCTTCATTACCAAATCTTTTTGTTACAATATTTTTTATTAATATTTGCTTTAAAGCATCTTCTTTAACGTCTACTATTAAAGTTCCGTCTTTGGCTATTGAAATTTTTCCTGTTTCTTCAGATACAACTACAACTATTGCATCTGATTCTTGTGACATTCCTGCAGCTGATCTATGCCTTGTTCCTAATCCTTTTGATATATTTTTATCATTAGAAAGTGGTAGCATGCATGCTGCTGCTTTTATTTTGTTTTCGCTAATAACTACTGCTCCATCATGAAGTGGCGTTTTGGGATTAAATATATTTACAAGTAATTGTGGCGATATTTCTCCATCTATTGCAATACCTGTATCTATTATGTCTTTTAGTTTTATATCTCTTTCTATTACTATTAATGCACCTGTTTTACTTTTTGCAAGTTCAACAGCAGCAATTACTATTTTGTATATATTCTCTTTGGTTTTTGTAGCAATATCTTTATCTATTCCAAAGTATCTACTAAGCTTACTTGTTCCGAAGTTGCTCTAACGCACGTCTTAATTCTGGTTGGAATATTATAATTAAAAATATTACTCCATAAGTCATAAATGATGTTAATATATAATTTAATATATGTAACTCAAGTATTGAGCTAAGTATTGTTGCAATTATTAAAAAAGCAATACCTTTTATTAATTGCCATGCTCTTGTTTTTTTTACAATCTGTATTAGCTTAACTGCTAAAAAAAGTACTATTGTAATATCTATTATCAATGTAATAATGTTTATTGGATTATTTCTTAGCATTTCTAAATAATTAACTATATCTTGAGTAGTAAATTCCAATGTTGCTGCAAATAATGTGTTTTTCATTAGTATACCTCTTTCAAAATTTTAGTAATATCTTTGATTGTCGGACGGCTAATAGCCGTCCCTACATTGTATTATGCAAATATATACCAAATTAAAGTAAACCCTACACTAAGTACCATAAGTGCTGCTAAAACTCCTGCAATTATTCTTGTTATCATTTTTTGTTTATCTATCTTCTTTTTTGCCATTTAAAATTCCTCTTTTCATTTTTAGATAGAAATATATTATCACAATGTATTATATTTTTCAATTAGTTTTATAAAAAATGCAAATTATTCCAATGGTACTACTCTTATTGTGTATCCCATAGGATATAATAATTTTATAAGTGTATTTGTTTGAGGAGAATTTGCATACCTCTCTATTCTGGCAATAACTGGTTGCTTAACACCACTTTTTTCACTCAATTCCCTTTGAGTAAGTTTACTTTTCTTTCTTGCCTCTATTGTAGCTTCTATAATATCCATCTCTAATTGTATTTCAGCTTCCTGCTCTGGCGAAATATTTAATTTCTTTCTAAATTTCTCCCATGTTTCCCACTTTTCTTTTTTCATTTCTCTCACTCCAATCTTTTAAAATTCTTCTTGCTTTATCTATTTCCATTTGAGGTGTATTTCTTGTCATTTTCATAAAAATGCTTAATAGTATAAAATTATTTTTATCATAATATGCAAAAAGTATTCTATTTCTTAATGGTCTAAGCTCCCATATATCACTATCTATATGTTTGATATATGGTTCTCCTATCGTAATTCCATATTTTGATAACATATTAATATATGCAACTATTTTATTAAATTTTATTCTAGAATTCTTATCCTTTCGTTTTTGTAAGTTTAATATATATTCCTGCACTTCACTTGTTCCGTTTTTATCCTTATAAAATATAACATTATACATTTATGCTCATTCTTTATTGTATTTTTATGATAACATATTTGTTATCTAAATTCAATATTAAATTTTTATTTTTTGAAATTTTTGGAAAGAAATTTCCGTGATATTTTGAATTCAAACTTTTTTGATTTTAAATATGGTTTTATTTTATAACAATGATCAACATTTTTCAATAAAATCTTATCTTCTGTTTTCGACATTTTTATATGTTTCTTTGGAGACTGGGTCGCCCAATGTGTGCGACCCCTACAATTTTGCAATTAGTTTTGTCAAAAACACCCGCTAGGACGGAGTCAAAAATTTCATTTTTATCAAAATGAAATTTTATGACTCACGTCCAGACGCTCTCATTTTCTTATCTCTGCGCCTAATGTTTTTTCTGCGTCTGAAATTACTTTATTGAATATTCCAATTACTTCATCATCTGTTAGTGTCTTTTTACTATCACTAAATGTTAGTGAATATGCTATTGATTTTTTATCCTGTGCTACGTGCTCTCCTGTATATACATCAAATATTTCTATGTTTGTAAGTAGATTGCCCGCAGATTTTTTAATTTGTTTTTCTATTACTGCTGATTCTAAATCTATATCTACAATAAATGCTACATCTTTTTTGATGCTTGGAAATTTTGAAATCTCTTTATATTTCATCTTTCCAACTTTTTTAGAAAGTAATTTGCTTAAATTAATTTCCATTACATACACATCATCTGATGTAACTTTTGGATGAAGTTTTCCAATAATGCCTATTGGATCTGCATTTATAGTAATTGTTGCTGTTTGACCTGGATGGAATTCTTTTGGAAGTTCATTTGATTTTATAAAACTATATCTTCCATTATATCCAAGGTAGTCTAATAGTTCTTCTACTATTCCTTTTAAAATAAAGAAATCAACATTTTTTGTATTTCCTATTCCTTCATAGTATTTTCCAGACATAAGAATACAAAGTTTTTCTTCCTCTATATATTCATCATTTACTTTTCCAAATCCTTTTCCTATTTCAAATAAAGATATATCTTTATTATTTCTATCAGAGTTGTATTCATATATTTTTAATAGAGAAGGTATCATACTATATCTTAATGTGTTTCTTTCTTCTGTTAATGGATCTAATAATCTGATTGGTTCAAATTTATCTGTAGTAAATTTTTCTGCTTCTTTATCATTTACTAAAATGTATGACATTGTTTCATTTAATCCAAGTCCAATCATTTTATTTCTTATTTCTCTTATTGTTTTATTATATTTACCTGTTTTTGTTGGAAGTACCGGAAGCTTTCCTTCTATATTATCAACTCCGTATATTCTTCCTACTTCTTCTATTAAATCTTCTTTTATAGATATATCCATTCTTCTTGTTGGTACTGTTACTGTAACTACTTTTCCATTTACTTTGCATTCAAATCCTAATTTTCTAAATACATTCAAAATTTCTTCTTCTGGAATTTCTAAACCTAAAAGATTGTTTATATTTTCAAAACTTACATCTATTTTCTTTTCTTCTTTATTTGCTTTATCATAAATTACAGTTCCTTTTGCAATTTTTGCATCAGCATATTTCTCTAAAAGCATACATGCTCTTTCTGCTGCCATGTAAGTTCTGTTTGGATCTAGTCCCTTTTCAAAACGATTACTTGCTTCACTTCTTAATATTTTTTTAGATGTACATCTTATTTTTACTCCATCAAATATGGCAGACTCAATTATAATGTTTTTTGTATCATCTTCTACCTCTGTTGAAAGTCCTCCCATAACACCAGCAAGACCAATTGCTTCTTTTCCATTTGTTATAACGATATCTTCTTCATCTAAAGTTCTTTCTATGTTATCCAATGTTGTTAGTTTTTCGCCTGCTACAGCCATTCTAACTGCAATTTTATCTCCTAGTCTATCAGCATCATAAAAGTGAAGTGGCTGACCAGTTTCAAGCATTACATAGTTACTTATATCTACAACATTATTTATTGGTCTAATTCCGCTTGCAATTAATCTATTTTTTATAAAATCAGGGCTTTCTTTTATACATACGTTTAATGCTTTTTTTGCTAAGAATAAATTACAATTTTCTGTATCTATATCTACTTTAAAACTTTTATTTATATCCTCTTCTATTTCACTATGTTTTAGGTTGATTTCTTTTACTGGTTTATCATATATTGCTCCTAATTCGTATGCCATTCCTAAAATACTTAATAAATCTCCTCTGTTTGCTGTAAGTTCAAAATCTGCCACTTCGTCATCTAATCCCATATATTTAATTGGATCTTCTCCAACTGGTGCGTCCGCTGGAAGTTCATGTATTCCAGTTTTGTCTACTTCATCTACAAACTTTGATTCTAACCCAAGTTCAAGCATAGAACACATCATACCATTAGATTCCTGTCCTCTTATATTTCCTTTTCTAATTGTTACATCTCCTGGAAGTTTTGCTCCTACTTGAGCTACAATAACCTTTAATCCTTTTCTAACATTTGGAGCGCCACATACAATATTTAAAATTTCTTTTCCAATATTTACTTTGCAACAATGAAGATGATCTGAGTCTGGGTGCATTTCACATTCTATTACCTCTCCTATAATTAAATTAGTTGCATTTATTAATTTTTCTGCGCTATCATATTCGTTACCTATTCTTGTCATATCTTCTGCTAGGCTTTCTATATCTACATCTATATCAACATAGTCTTTTACAAAATTTTTACTTAGTTTCAATTAGTCCACATCCTTTCTATCAAATTGATTTAAGAACCTTACATCATTTGTATAAAAATATCTTATATCTGTAATTCCATATTTAAACATTGCAAGTCTATCAAGTCCTGTTCCAAATGCAAATCCTGTATACTTATCTGGATCATATCCATTCATTTTTAATACATTTGGATGTACCATTCCAGAACCTAATATTTCTATCCAGCCAGATTGTTTACAAAGATTACATCCTTTTCCTCCGCATTTAAAACAGCTAACATCAACTTCATAACTTGGTTCTGTAAATGGAAAATAACTTGGTCTAAATCTTAACTTAGAATTTTCTCCAAGCATTTTTTTAACAAATACTTCTAATGTACCTTTTAAATGGGCAAGAGTTATATTTTTATCTATTAAAAGTCCCTCTACTTGACCAA
>CALXNI010000108.1 GCA_944389715.1 uncultured Clostridia bacterium
CATAATATGAAAAAAGAGATGTATCTAAATAAATTCTTGGAATTTTGGCACGAGAATTCTGCCTTCTTAGAAAAAAATGATATAAACTTTAATATTTATATCATTTCTCCTTTTATAAATTTGTCGAAATTTATATTTTATTTTAAAATTTTAAAAAGTTTCAATCTGTATCAAAATTCTCCATTCCATTTGGAACCAATTATTTTAATGACATGCCTGTCGCGCCAAAAATATAGGACTAAATTAATATTTAATCCTATATTTCAATACTATTTAAAATTTTATAAATATCAGACTCCAGATACCTTTATTATTGGACGTACAGCACACTCAGAACCATTGCCACTATTTTGATTAGGATGAGTTGCGTTTTCTTCTATTCCTACTACTCCCTTTCCTCCAAAAAAACCATTTGATTCTCTTATTCCTACATATCTAATCCAGAAATTCACTACGTCTGTGCCATATTCCATTCTATCTGTACTGTTATATCGTGAAGCAATAAAATACTCCTCTCCAATATTTGCTATGTTTTTACTATTCAATTTTTCAAAATACATCATTCTTAAACAATCTTCCTCACCTGCAGTATCAGATGTTTTTATTTTTCCATTATACTTACTTGTTTCCCATTCTGATGGTATTCCATTATATGCGTTGTCCCCATTTAAATTTGGTCTTGGATCTACTGCTGCTCCTACACTTCTTACATTGTCGTCTGTTGCTAAACTATCATCTACTTGTTCTTTACAATAATTATTTATTCTATCTATCGCATTGTTGTATGAGTATATTGCTTGATCTATATTTTCATTTGGTGTTCCATTTCCATTTACATCTCCTGGTGTTTGTGCTGTTTCATCTTCATTACCTAATTGTAAACTTCCCATTGCAGTTGGACTTACTGCTTCTACTGTTCCATTTAAGTCATCATATAAAATTGTCCAGCCCTTATATTTTGCTTCTCCTGTAACTTCTTCTAAATCTTTTCCTTCATTTCCTTGTGGTTTATATGCTATTTCTAAACTTTTAGTATAATAATTTGTTGTATCTATTATTATCTTGTATGCTATTCCATTATACATTATATATCCATACATTTCTATAGTTCCTTCACTTGTAGTTGCTACTGGTAAATAACTTACCGATGTTGATGCATCTGGTATTGTTCCTTCTTCGTCTATAAAAGTCATTGTTTCCATATTTGCTATTTCTGTAACAGGTCTTCCAGTTTCATCTTGTCCTAATATATATTTTCTAAACAAATCTGGAATCTCCCCTGTTGGAGTATTAGGTTCATCGTCTCCTTCTGGGGTTTGTGTTTCTCCATTTGGTCCTGTTATTATTCCATCTTTACTTACTGTAAATACATTACCATTTGGACTTGTTGCTGTAAATGGCCCTATATCTTCTCCTGTTACACTCCAACCTGATGCTAAATTGTTTTGCAAAGTTTCTGCATTTGGTATTTGTAGGTTCTTATCTAATGATGCTACTACTGCTGACAATAATTGTTCTCTGTCTATTTCTATTTGTGTTTGCTTAGTTGCTTGTCTTGCTTTTGTAAATAGCCCTCCATTTAGTGCTACGTTTATTGTTACTCCTACTAATATTAGCATTACAATTATTGTTATTATTAATGCTATTAGGGTTATTCCTTTGGAGTTTGGGCAGACACAGGGGTCTGCCCCTACATTGTTATATTTTTTGTTTTGGTTTTGTGGGTCGCCCAAGGGTGCGACCCCTACAGGATTTGACATTATTTTATTTTCTAATTTTGTTTTTTGCATTTGTTTTTCTCCTCTCCTTCTTTTGTATTTTTTACTTTATGATTTTTATTTATGTATATTATAAGTTATATGTTTTTACAAGTCAATATTCTTGTTTGTTTTTTTGAGGAGGTTTTTGCTGTTTAATGTTCAGTCTAAAATTATAATTTGTAATGTTAAATGCAAAATATTATAAATCTGTTAATGAGCCGAGGAGCTGAATAAATTTATGTTTTTAACAGATTATATTTTATTTTAGTAATTTCTTTGGAGAGCGGGCGAACACAGTTCGCCCCTACATGAACTCTACTTTTTAAATTTTGGGCTGAAAAGTAGCTTTTTCTGAAATTCCTTATAAAATTATTTTTCTTAAAACCCTTGTATTATTTTTTAATTTATGCTAAACTAGTAAATAGTCAGTTTATAAGCAAGATATAGGAGGTGCATACATTATGGCAAGATGTGAAATTTGTAATAAATCATTAAATTATGGAAATAAACTTAGCATAACACGTTCACATATTAGTAAAAGAACTTCAAGAACTTTTAAACCAAATTTAAGAACAGTAAAAACAATTATAAATGGTGAACCAAGAAAGATAAAAGTTTGTGCTAAATGCTTACGTTCTGGTAAAGTAGTAAAAGCATAATAAAAAAATAGGTGCAGACCTATTTTTTTTATTATGCTTTATACTATAATTAATATTGGAAATGTAATAATGTTAATTTATGTATAGCAAAAGCTTTTATTTTTTTACTTTACTCCAAATATTAACTTTACAATTCCTCTTAAAAATTTAGGAACTTTTTTTACTACTATTGTCATTTTACACAACACACTCCTTTATTTTATTATGTTTTGGTTTTATTATTTGTTATTAGTTTCTAACAAGAAAGCCATGCTATTCCTACGGTAACTAATATTATTCCAATAATAAATAACCAACCTGAAAATGGAAGTAATATAACAAGCAATACCCCGAGTCCAAATCCAATTAAGCATACTGCCAATGTTTTTCTAAATAGTTTTAACATTATTACCTCCTATAATATCTTTAAATGCTTTTATTTATTATAATATATTATTTTTTATGTAAAAGGGTGATAGTTTTGAAAGATAATTGTAATCATAATAATTCTACAGAAAATATTGTAAAAATAATAAATTTATTAAAAAAAACATATCCTGATGCAACATGTAGTTTAGATTTTGAAAATCCTTTTGAGCTTCGGAATAGCTGTTATGTTATCTGCTCAATGTACAGATGAAAGGGTAAATAAAACTACTCCTTGTATTTTTTCAAAATACAATACCCCACAAGATTTTATAGATATAGATATTAATACTTTAGAAGATTTAATTCATCCTTGTGGTTTCTACAAAAATAAAGCAAAAAATATCAAAGCATATGCAAAAAAAGTCTTAGAAGATTATGGTGGGAATTTGCCTATGAGCATAGACCAACTTATGACATTACCTGGTATTGGTAGAAAAAGTGCAAATGTAATTATGTTAGAAGCTTTTAATGAACCTGTTCGGTATTGCTGTTGATACACATGCTAAAAGAATTTCAAATAGATTAGGTTTATCTAATAATACAGATCCTAACAAAATTGAACAAGATTTACTTAAGATAATCCCAAAAAAATATTATAAAGATGTTAATCATCTGTTTGTTTGGCATGGGAGAAATATTTGTACAGCTAGAAACCCAAAATGTAATAATTGCCCTATAGCTAAATTTTGTAAATTCTATGAGGGTTGTTAATGTTCAAACTAAAATTTAAAAAGTAGAGTTAAATGTAGGGGCGATTTTAATCGCCCGCTCTCCAAAGAAATTGCTAAAATATGAATTATAATCTGTTAAAAACATAAATTTATTTAGCTCCTCGGCTCAATACGTGTTTTAGCAATTCTAGCGTAAAATTGAACGAGCCTCTCGGTATCCCGCTTCCTCCTTCAATTTTCCTTAAGAATTGCACAAACACTCCAATCACATTCGTCGCTTCATAAATTGATGTGTTTTAACAGATTTATAATATTTTGTATTTAACATTAAAAATTATAATTTGGTCTAAACATTTTAACTGAGGGTTAATTAAATTGTAATTTATCATAAAATTTAAATTGACAATTATGCTTTAAATGCTATATAGTAATATTATTAATTATACTATTAAAGGAGGATTTTTTTAATGAAAAAAGTAAAAATTAAATTTTTAATTACTTTATTTATATTGCTTTTACTATCTTTTAGTGTTTTTTCTTCACATATAAGTGCAAATGAAGTAATTCCTATATCTGCCACTGAAATTACAGATAATACAACACAAAGTAATTCTGAGGCAGATTTAAGACATTCGTCTGACTTATACATATATGAAGAAAATGAATATAATATTAAAAATATTATTGATGGTAATGTATTTGCTTCTGTAGATACTCTTAATATTGACCCTAGCTATAATGGAGGCATTATTAGTGGAAATTTATATGCAATAGCTGATACAGTAAATATTAAATCAAATGTTATATATTCTGAAACAGAAAAAGATGAATTTGGAAATTCTAAATTAGAGTCTGTAACTAATTCTTCAACAATATATGGTAATGTATTTATAGCAGCAAATAAATTCGTATTAGAACCAAAATGTGAAATTAATGGAGATTTATATATCTTTGCAAACGAAATAGAATTATCTCAAAATTCTATTATACGCGGAAATGTATTTGTTGTTGGTAATACTCTTGATTTAAACTGTGAAATAAATGATGGCGACTTATATGCAACTGTTAATAACTTTAATATGAAATATTATGGTTTTATATATAGAGATTTACATCTTTCTGCTAAAAATGCGAATATAGCTGGTTATGTATATAGAAATTCTTATATAACTGCAAACAATGTTACAACAACTGATACATTTATTAATAAGAATGATTTTAATGTGTATAATTCATCAAATTTAACATTTTCTGGAGATGTTAAGGGAAATGCAAATATAAATTCTAAAAATATTAATTTTGTTTCTCAGAGTGATGACGGTAGAGATGTTATTTGTAGAATTTCTGGTAATTTGACTTATTCTTCTAAAAACGAATTACAACTTCAAGAAGGCCTTGTTCTTGGAAAAATGCAATATAGTAAATATAGCAGTTCAAATAATATACTATTAAATATTGGAAAATATTTGCTTGGTTTAATTACATCTTTAATTTATATTTTTATAATTTATATTTTAGCTAAAAAAATTATGCCTAACTTTTTAGAAAATTTACCTAAAATTAAATTTACTAAAATATTAATTTGCTTTGGTATAGGGATTGCAACTATTATATTAGTTCCTATAATATCACTTCTGTTATTAATTACTCAAATAGGAAGTTTATTAGGTTTATTGTTAATGATAATTTACATTTTATTGTTAATGATTGCAAAACCAATATTTATTATAACTATTTCTAAAATGATTAATAATAAATTTTCATCTATTAATCTTTATATAACTATTTTATTTACAACTATAGTATTTTCATTAATTAATTTAATACCATATTTAGGATTTATTGTATCATTAATAGTTATATCTACTGGGTTTGGAATTATAGTTAAGAATTTATTGCCAAGTAAAAAGTAACTAATAAAAAAATAAGGATAGTATTTTATGCTATCCTTTAATTATTTTAATAAAATTTTAAAACAGTTTAGGATATTCCCTAGAACTGTTTATTTTAATTCTTTTATTGCTAGTTTAAAGTCTTTTGCAGATATTATGCTACTACCCGCTACAGCAATATCTATTCCCGCTTCTTTTACCATATTTATTGTTTCTTTGTTTACTCCACCATCTACTTCTATATATGTATCTAAGTTGTTATCTAATATGTATTTTTTTAACTCTTTTACCTTTTGAAGAGTTTCTGGTATTAATTTTTGTCCACCCTTTCCTGGTTCTACTGTCATTATAAGTACCATATGTAGCATTGGTAAAAATTTTTTTATTAACTCTACATCAGTGTTTGGTTTTATTGATATTGATGGTTTTATATTGTTTTCTTTAATATAGTTTATAAGTTTTATTACTTCTTGTTCATCCTTGCAAGCTTCGTAATGGAAAGTAATTATACTTGGAGAAAGGGGTATATATCTATCAATATTTTCTTTAATATTTTCTACCATAAGATGTATATCAAGTGGTAAATTAGACATTTGTTTTATTATGTTTGAATATTCGTACATTATTGATTCTGTATTTTTTTCTACAAATTTACCGTCCATTACGTCTATATGGTAATAATCAGTTCCAGCTGTTTCTAAGTCGTAAAATGTTTTTGTTGCATTTTCTTTTTCTATTGTTAATATTGATGTAGATATTTCTATCATTATTATTTCTCCTTTTTTATATAAATTGTAATTTGTTGTTGTGATGTGAGAGGTGTGAAGTGTGAGGTTGCATATGGTGATATACAAATTATGTTTGGGACATTACATTAAAATTATAAATTAAATTCATCGATTTAATGAAAATTTTAATTTTCATTAAAAGGTTAAAATATAAAATATTAATTTGTATTATTCAATTGTTATTGATGTTTCTGTATTTAAGTTCATATTTACTGTTCTTTTTAAATTTCCATCTAAATAAACTTTTATTGTTACTGAACCTATTCCTTGTACCATTACTGATTTATTAGTAGTAAGGCTATCAATTTCTTCATTTACTACCTGCTCGTCATTTACTGTAACCCTTAATTTTACATTTACTTGTTCTATCTCACCTGTTTCTTCATTTTCTTGTTCTGAATAATCTCCTATAGATTTAATATTTAGGATGGCTGTTCCCGTTTTTACCTCATCAAATTCATTTATAGTAATTGTTATCTCTGTGTCCTTATCTACCATGCTTCCTGCTGAAATTGTTTGATTTACAACTACTCCATTAGGCTTGCTTGAATCAGAGGTTTTTTCTGTGCTTTTCCATTTTAATTTTGCATTTGAAATAGCTGTTTTTGCCTCACTCTCAGTTTTTCCATATAAATCTGGCACTTCAACTTGTTCTATCCCTAAACTTACATATATTGTTACTGTAGTTCCAGCTGGGAGTTCCTCTCCTTCTTCGTTGTCTTGTTTTATTATATAGTCTTTTTCTACACTATCGCTATTTTCTTCTTTAATATCAACTTCTAATCCAGTATCTTTTAATATTTGTGTTGCTTCATCTCTTTTATATCCTACTACTTTAGGCATTTTAACTATTTCTTGACCTTTACTTACAATTACTTTTATAGTTGATCCTTCTTTAATTTCATAATTATCTTGATATTTTGGATCTTGTTCTATTATTTGTCCTTCTGGTATTTCTAAATCATATTTTTCTTCTTGGACTTCTAATTTAAGATTTAGCTCAGCTACCTTTGCTTGTGCTTCCTCTAAAGTAAGATTTGCTAGGTCTGGTACTTGCACATCTTTTGCTCTACCTAAAGATAATGCAAGATATGTTCCTCCCATTGCTATTGAAAATACTAATATACATGCTAGTATTATAGCAATTACTTTTAATGCTTTATGCTTTTCAAAAAATTCTTGTATTTTTGCAAACTTTCCTTTTTTTTCTTCTTTAGTATTTTTATTATCTGTTCTTTTGTTATAATTTAGATCAATTCTCTGTGTTGCAAAGTCACTAGCATTATTCTCATTAAATACAAAATTTCCATTAGGATTTTTTAGTGCTAATTCCAAATCCTTAATCATTTCTGTTGCATTACTATATCTTTTTTCTGCATCCTTTTGCATTGCTTTCATTATTATATCATTTACACTCTTTGGTAAATCTGGTTTTAATACAATTGGCTCTATAGGATCCTCTTGCATATGTTTTAAAGCTACAGAAACTGGTGTATCACTATCAAATGGAACCCTTCCTGTCACCATTTCGTACATAACTACTCCTAAAGAATATAAATCAGATTTAGCATCTGTAAATCCACCTCTTGCATGCTCTGGAGAAAAATAATGTACTGATCCTATTGTTGTTCCAAATGCAGTTATTGTAGAATTTGATACTGCTTTTGCTATTCCAAAATCAGTTACTTTTGCTACCCCTTCTTCTGTTATTATGATATTGTGTGGCTTTATATCCCTATGAATTATATTATTTTTATGTGCAGTCTCTAATGCTGATGCAATTTGTATTGCCACTTTTACAGACCATTTCCAACCTAAAGCACCATCTTCTACAATTATTTCTTTTAATGTTTTTCCTTTTACAAGTTCCATTACAATATAATAGAGATTTTCTTCCTTTCCTACATCATATACAGATACTATATTAGGATGGGTAATACTTGCTGCAGCTTGTGCCTCTATATTAAACCTTTTAACAAACTCTTCGTCTGTTGTAAATTCATCTCTTAAAATTTTTACAGCAACATATCTATTTAAAACTAGATCTTTTGATTTATATACTGTAGCCATACCTCCGATTGCCTATTTTTTCTATTATTTGATACCTGTTTCCTATAACTTTACCTTCTATATTCATTTTTCTTCTCTCCTATCTTAATATAGATTTATAAGATATGTAATTTAATTATTGTTTGAAATTATTATAACACTTATATTGTCATATCCACCAAGTTCATTTGCTCTTTGTATTAATTTATCACAAGCTTCACTTTCATTTTCTTTTATAATTGAATATATTTCTTCTTCATGTAACATGTTTGTTAATCCATCTGAACACATAAGTATTATATCGCCTTCTAAAAATCCTTTTACAGTAATATCTGGCTCTATTTTATCCATACATCCCAAAGCTTTTATAAGCATATTTTTTTTAGGATGGTAATAAGCTTCTTCTCTAGTAATTGTACCATCTTTTACTAAAGTTTCTACATAACTATGATCTGTTGTTATTCTTCTAATTATATTCTTTCTTATTCGATATATTCTACTATCTCCAATATGTCCTATATAAACTTTATTTTCATGTATTAAACAAATCTCTAAAGTTGTACCCATTTGTTCTAATTCTTGATTTTCTTTTGATTTTTCGTACACAACTTGATTTGCATAATCCATTGCTTTTCTTATAAGTTCTTGTATACTCTCTTTTTCTAATTCTGTATTTTTAAAATTTTCTTCAATATATTTTTTAGCAGAAATTGTTGCAAGACTACTTGCTATTTCCCCTCCATTATATCCGTCCCATTCCATCCGCTAATATGCATAATTTTATATTTTCTAATTCTTTGGAAGTATAAATAAAGTCTTGATTCATATCTCTTGCTTTTCCTATATCGGTTTTTGCATATATTTGCATCTATCCACCTCTTTTTTTCTTAGTTGACCACATGCAGCATCAATATCGCTTCCTAGCTCTCTTCTAATTGTAGCAACTATTCCTTTTTCATTTAAATAATTTCTAAATTTTATTATGTTTTCATTTGTACTTTTGTTATATTTTCCATTTTCTATTTTATTTATTGGTATTAAATTTACATGGCATAGCATTCCTTTTAAAAGCTTTACTAGTTCTTTTGCATCAGATAAATTATCATTATTCTCTTTTGCTAAAGCATATTCAAAAGATATTCTTTTATTAGTTTTTTCTATATAATATCTACATGCTTTCATCAGTTCTTCTATGTTATATATGTTATTTATAGGCATCATTTGGCTTCTTTTTTCGTTATTAGCACTATGTAAAGATATAGAAAGCGTACATTGAATATTTTTATCTGCAAGTTCATATATTTTTGGAACTAATCCACTTGTCGAAATACTAATATGTCTTGCTCCCATATTTATTCCTTTTTGATTATTTAAAATTTCAATTGCTTTCATAACATTTTCATAATTATCTAACGGCTCACCAATTCCCATAAATACTAGGTTAGATATTTTAATTTTTTCATCTCTTTCTATTGCCAAAAGCTGTTCTACAATTTCTCCAGCACTCAAGTTTCTAGAGAATTTTACTCCTGTAGAAGCGCAAAATTTACATCCCATTTTGCAACCTATCTGTGAAGAAACACATATTGTAAATCCGTGCTTGTATTCCATAAGTACAGACTCTATTGCATTTCCATCTAAAACATCAAACAAATACTTTTTTGTTCCGTCTTTAGATTCTTGCTTTTGTAATATATTAAAAATATGTAAATCAAAATTATCCTTTAGCTTTTGCCTTAGTTCTAACGATAAATTAGTCATATCATCAAAAGAAACTACATTGTCTACAAATATCCATTTAAAAATTTGCTCCGCTCTATATGGTTTTTCGCCTAATTCTATTATAAGCTTTTTTAAATCATCTAAATTGTAATCTTTTATGTTTTTTTTCAAAAAAATCTTCCTTTATTTATGTTTTAACGAGTACATTGTATCATAACGTATTTTATATTACAAGTTCTAATAAAATAAAAAAATGAAATAGAAGTTTTCCTATTCCATTTTTGTTATATCTATAATTATTTATCAGTTTTATTAACTCTAACTGCATAAGCTATTCCTGCTATACCAATAATTACTAACATTGCTACTATAAATATTGTTATATCAGAAGTATTAGGGTTTTCTATATTTTCTTCTGCTGTTTCTACTTGATTTATTATATTTTCATCTACAACATTTGTATTTTCTCCAATTTTAGTAGATGATAATAGATATGTTGAGGCATGGTCTATAGTAATTGTTGCCATTCCACTTTCGTCAATAGTAATATCTTCTGAAACTAATTCCAATTTATCTGTACCAGAATTATAATAGTATAAAAACACTTTATCTCCAGCTTTATATTGGTCTGCTACAGAAAAAGTTATTTTTGTATCTTTTGCAAGTATTCCTGAATATGCTAAATCAATAAATAAAAGATTTGCTGTTGAATCTTGTAATACATTACTATCAAATGGTTGTTCTTTTGTTATGTCTATTTTTAAACTTAAATCTCCACTAAAATCTTCTGAAATGTTGCTTGTATTAAAACTTATTGTTGCATTTTCTGTTTTTATAATAACATCTTTTGCGGGTCCATTTTTTAAATTGTTTAATGTTTCAGCAGTTATCTTATCTGTTGAACTTGCTTCTATTTCTACTTTTCCCTTGTCTATTCCTTCTTGTGCTTGTTCATCTGCAGGAACATTAGATTTATTTAAATAATACTGCCTTTGTACATCTCCGCTTGATTTTTCTACTTTTATGTCATAAGCAAATCCATAATTTATGGTTATATTTTCATCATTGATAGGAGCTGTCCATAAGGTTGGTTTTAAATATTTTTCTGAATCATTTGTTAATTTAGCATTGTTAAAAGTAATTTTTGGAACAACTCCTCCGTTTGTTGCAAGTTCTATTCCTCCAAATCCATTTCCAGAAACATTAATATTACCTTCTAAAGTAACATTTGCACCATTAACAAGAAGTGCAGCATTTGCACCAGTCAAACTTAAATTTTTAATAGTTGTATTTACTCTATATGCTTGTAAAACATATGCTTGGTTTGTATTCCATATTGTATTATCCTCCATTTGCATTGTTATTGTTTTATTGTTACCATCTATAGTTACATCTCTAGTTATATTTATTTTTTTATCAGTTGTAAAACTTTCTCCAATAATAATTGTAGTATATGTTGAATTTCCTAATGCAGCTTCAAATTCTTCTTGACTTTTTACAGTTATTGTTTCTGTTGCATTTACAGAAGTATGTGGTAATAACATAACTGCAAACAAAATTAAAATTAACACTATTTTTAAACTTTTTTTCATAGTTTTTTCCTCCTTAGAATTATTATTATCATTTTTTTTATTTTTATTATATTTTTAATAATATCCACTAATTTCTAATTATTTTTTGTTATATATTTTTTTTTATAATCTATAATAAATATTAAAAATATTAAAAAAGGAGTTTAACATGCAAAAAAATAATTCTAAAAATCCTATAATTAATTTAACTAAATTTGTAATACTTCCTATTTCAATTATTTGTATTATCGGAGCAGGAATTATTTTTTTTAAATGGATTTTAGATAATAAAACTTCTGGAGATATATCAGAAGATATTGCAGAAATTGCTGAGACTACAGAAATCGCTGATGATGATAATACACAAATAATTAATCCTCCTAATGAAAGTCAAGGAGATTATTGGGATTTTATAAAAATGCCTTTAATAAGTGTAAATTTTGAAGAACTCTTAAAAAGAAATAAAGATACTGTGGGTTGGATAAATGTAAATAACACAAATATTAATTATCCTGTTGTGCAAACTTCTAATAATAAAGATTATCTTCAAACAGCTTTTGATGGTTCAAATAATAGAGCATGATGGATTTTTGCAGATTATAGAAATAATATGAAAAATTTTGATAAAAATACTATTATATACGGTCACAGTAGAGTTAATGGAACTATGTTTGGTAGTTTATACAATGTTTTAAATAAAGAATGGTATAATAATAAATATAATCAAGTAATTAGGTTTTCTACTCCTACAGAAAATACTATGTGGCAGGTTTTCTCTGTTTATAAAATAGAACCAGAGAGCTATTATTTAACTACTTCTTTTAAAAACAATGATAGCTATTTACAATTTTTAAATACTATAAAAAATCGCAGCATTTATAATTTTAATGTTGATTTAAATGAAACTGATAAAGTAATAACTTTATCTACCTGCAGTGATATAGCCGGAACTGGTAGAATTGTATTACATGCAAAACTAATTAAAAGGCAGAGTGCATAAAAAAATAAGGAATTAAATCCTTATTTTTTATGCTGTTTCTCCTTGTTTTTTAGAATTAATTGGTTTTTTCTTTATTTTTGCTCTTTTAGTTTCTTTGTTTTCGTTTATTATTAATTTAGGTCCTGATTTTTTTTCAACTGTATCTTTAGTTATTATGCATTTTTCTATTTTTGGATTTGTTGGAACGTCAAACATTATATCTCTCATTATATCTTCTATAATAGAGCGAAGTCCCCTTGCTCCAGTATTTCTTTCTATTGCTTTTTCTACTATTGCATTTAATGCCTCGTCTTCAAATTCTAATTCTACTCCATCTAATTCTAAAAGTTTTTTGTATTGTTTTGTTAAGGCATTTTTTGGTTTTGTAACAATATTTATTAAAGCTTCTTTATCTAATTCCCTTAATGTTGCAATTATTGGAAGTCTTCCTACAAACTCTGGTATAAGTCCAAATTTTAATAAATCCTGTGGTAATAATTCTTCAAATATTTTATATTTTTCTTGCTCTTTTCTGCTTTCTATTTCGGCTCCAAACCCCATTCCTTTTTTTCCAGTTCTGTCTTTTATAATTTTTTCTAAGCCTTCAAAAGCTCCTCCACATATGAATAAAATATTTGTTGTGTCTATTTGTAAAAACTCTTGATGTGGATGTTTTCTTCCTCCTTGTGGTGGAACAGATGCAACAGTTCCCTCTATTATTTTTAATAGTGCTTGTTGCACTCCTTCACCGCTTACATCTCGTGTAATTGATGGATTTTCTGACTTTCTTGTAATCTTATCTATTTCATCTATATATATAATTCCTTTTTGTGCTCTAGGAATATCATATTCTGCTGCTTGAATTAATTTAAGTAAAATATTTTCTACGTCTTCGCCAACATAACCTGCTTCTGTTAAAGTTGTAGCATCTGCTATTGCAAATGGTACATTTAAAATTCTTGCAAGTGTTTGTGCTAAAAGTGTTTTTCCGCACCCAGTTGGTCCTAATAGTAAAACATTACTTTTTTGAATTTCTACATCATCTATAATTTCATCACAGGAAATACGTTTGTAATGATTATACACAGCAACAGATAAAGTTTTTTTAGCATCTTCTTGACCGAATTACATATTCATCTAATATACTTTTTATTTCTGCAGGTGTAGGTATATCTTCAGATTTTAGATCTTCATATCCTAATTCATCCTCATAATGTTCATCTTCTATAATGTTATTGCAGATAGCAATACATTCGTCACAAATATATGCATTTGGTCCTGCAACTATTCTTTTTACCATTTCTTGTGGCTTACCACAGAATGAACATCTTATATTTTGGTTGTTATTTCTTGGCATTATGGCCTCCTTATTTTATATATCAACATTTATTAATTGTAGGGGTCGCTGCCCACAGCGACCCGTATTATTTATTATGTATTGCGGGTCGCTGTGGGCAT
>CALXNI010000109.1 GCA_944389715.1 uncultured Clostridia bacterium
GATTTCATTACTCATTTATATCACTCCTAATTCTTATAAAATTTTTATATTCATTATTCTTAGATACAACAAGCCCGCAGGCTTCGTATGCGTTTGTATAGGATTTTGTAACAATGCTATCTTTTATCTTTACCTGCACTAACACTAAAATATATATTGTCAAAATTATTAAAAATAATTTCTAGACGCTCAAATGCAGCATCTAACACATTCTTCTCCAAATAAACTTTAGGCATAAGTAAAATTCAACTTACTTCCATGTTTAATTATAAGTTAATATTTAGATTACGTCAAGAAAAAAGATTAATTTACAATTTAAAGTTTGAGAAACGAATGGGGACAGACCCCTTTTGTTTCATAAAGTTGCAATTGCGTTGTGTAATCTAATTATTAGAACAAAGAAACGAAAGGGGTCTGTCCCCATTCGTTTCTCAAACTTCAATTTATCCATCAAATAATAAATCTTGTTTTTATTAACAAACTATGATAAAATAAACCAACCTAATATATGTAGAAAAGAGGTAGAGTTTTATGAAAGTAATATTGTTACAAGATATAAAAAATGTAGGAAAAAAAGATGAAATTATTAATGCAAATGATGGATATGCAAGAAACTATTTATTTCCTAAAAATTTAGCAATAGAAGCAAACAAAGACAATTTATTAAAATTACAAGCAAAAAAGGATGCTAAAACTCATAAAAAAAATCTTGAAATAGAAGAATTTAAAAATCAAGCCAAAAAAATAGAAGAATTAACATTGCAAATAAACGTAAAAGCCGGTAGCAATGGAAAAATATTTGGAGGGGTAACTTCAAAAGAAATTTCAGAAGAATTAAAAAAACAGTATAAAATAGATATAGATAAAAAGAAAATTATTTTAAAAGAAACAATAAAAAATATAGGCAGATTTTCAGTAGATATAAAATTTGGAGACGGAATAAATGCAAAATTAACATTAAACATTCAACCAGAATAATAGATAAATTGTAATTTGTTGTTTAGAGATTAGAGATTAGAGGTTGGAGATTAGAATTTAAAAATGTAGGGACGGCAATCTGCCGTCCGAAAAATACGAAATTTATTGCAAATGTTGTAGGGGTCGCCGCCCAAGGCGACCCGCATATCAATATTTTAGGGTCGCCCAGGGGTGCGACCCCTACAGATTTAAAATTAATTTAATCACACAAATTACAATTTGTAAAACAAAATAATATGAAAAAGGAGAAAATTATGGATTTAGGAAAAATACCACCACATGACATTGAAGCAGAACAAGCGGTAATTGGAAGTATGCTCACAGATAAAGATGCAGTAGTAGATAGCATAGAAGTTTTAAAACCAGAAGATTTTTACAGACAAGATAACAAAACAATCTATGAAGCAATTGTCAATTTATACAATAGAGCCGAGCCAATAGATATAATTACAGTAAAGGCAGAACTAGTTTCACTAGGAAAATTTGAATCAGTTGGTGGATTGGAATATTTAGCTATTTTACCAGATAAAGTACCTACAACAGCAAATGTAGATAAATATATAAGAATAGTAGAAGAAAAATCAATTTTAAGAAATTTAATAAAAGCAGCAAATGAATTAATTAATTTAGGATATGCAGAGACCGAAGAAGTTGACACAATAATGGATCAAGCAGAGAAAAAGATATTTGAAATAGCACAAGGAAAAAATCAAAAAGGTTACACTGCAATTAAAGATATATTAGTAGAAAGTTTTGCTGAAATAGAAAAATTATATAATCAAAAAGAGCCAATAACAGGAATACCTACGGGATTTGCAGATTTGGATTACAAAACAGCTCGGACTTCATAATTCGGACTTAATACTAGTTGCAGCAAGACCAGCAATGGGTAAATCTGCATTTGCTTTAAACATAGCTACAAATGCAGCAGTCCAGTCAAAAGTTCCAGTTGTAATATTTAATTTAGAGATGTCTAAGAGCCAACTAGTAAATAGAATACTTTGTAGCGAAGCAATGGTAGACAGTAATAAAATAAGAACAGGAAAAATAGAAGAAGACGATTGGGTAAAACTTGCAACAGCACTTCGGACCTCTTTCAGAGGCACCAATATATATAGATGATACACCAGGAATAACTGTAACAGAAATTAGAGCAAAATGTAGAAAACTAAAATTAGAAAAAAATATTGGTTTAATAGTTATAGACTATTTACAATTAATACAAGGATCAGGAAAGAGAAATTCTAGTCGTGAGCAAGAAATATCAGAAATAAGCAGATCCTTAAAAATTCTTGCAAAAGAATTAGATGTACCTGTTATTGCTTTATCTCAATTATCAAGAGCAGCTGAACAAAGGGCAGACCATAGACCAATGCTTTCAGATCTTCGTGAATCTGGAGCAATAGAGCAAGATGCAGATATTGTAATGTTTTTATATAGAGATGATTATTATAATCCAGATTCAGAAAAGAAAAATATAGCAGAAGTAATAATGGCAAAACATAGATCAGGTTCAACAGGAACAGTAGAATTATTATGGCTTGGAAATTATACAAAATTTGTAAATATAGAAAAATATAGGGAGTAAAACAATCAGGAGGTTCCAACATTTGTGATGCGGGAAACCTCCTTTTTGTGAACCAGTATTACGCTACCAGCTCAAAAGCGTTGGAGTGCAAGGGTTACTTCTGAGGGACCTGAAGCCACGTATCTAATTTGTTAAGCTCAACAAGAGCATATTCAAATTTGGATTTAGCTTCAGATGCAGGCATTTCACCAGTGCAAACTTGGCGAAGGATTTCTTTCATGGACTGTTTCTCAGCATTGAGAATTTTCCAATCAGGTGCCTGCAATGCAAAGATGCCGATTACACGCCGGTAATCTGTGCTATCATTTACATTAGCAAGGGCACCAATAATATCTTTGCAAATATGCCTGGCTGCTGATACCTCCCCCTTCAAAAGTTTTACCTTTGCTGTGATTGCCAACATTACGTTAGCCTCCTTTCAGGCAGTTAGCCCAATATATTTTTTGTACAGCTATGCCGTACATCAATTAAATTATACCATATTATGTTAATATAGTCGAATTTATTGATTTTTACTAAAGTGAATGTTATAATTTTAATTATTATTTAAGATAGGTGAAATATAATGAAACAGCAAGCATTAGATACAATAAAAAAATATAATTTAATAGAAAATGGTGATAGTATAGTTATAGGAGTATCTGGAGGCCCAGATTCAATTTGCCTATTGCACATATTAAATAAATTAAAAAACGAAATTGGATTTAATATTTATGTAGCACACATAAATCATATGATAAGAAAAGAAGCAGATGAAGAAACTGAATATGTAAAAAAATTTTGCGAAAATTTAGGAATAGTTTGTTTTATAAAAAGAATAGATGTTGTAAAAATTGCAAATAATTTAAAAAAAGGAACAGAAGAAACAGGAAGACAAATAAGATATGAATTTTTTAATGAAATATTAAAAAAACAAATTCAAATAAAATAGCAACTGCACATAATAATAACGATAAAGTAGAAACTATTATTATGAATGTACTAAGAGGAAGCGGAACAGCAGGTTTAAAAGGAATAGAAGCAATAAGAGAAAATAAATATATTAGACCATTAATAGATGTATCAAGAGAAGAAATAGAAGAATATTGTTTAAATAATAATTTAAATCCAAAAATAGATAAATCAAACAATGAAAATATTTACACTAGAAATAAAATCAGGAATATTGTTATTCCGTATATAAAAAAGGAATTTAACCCGAATATAATAAAAACATTAAATAGGCTATCAGAAGTAGCAACAGAAGAAAATGAATATCTAAATAAAATAACACAAGAAACATTCAATAAAATATATGTAGGGACGGCTATCAGCCGTCCGCAAGTTGACAAAAGTATGAATTTAGAAGGAAAACATATTGCTTTAGATCTAAAACAATTCAATAATCTAGAATTAGTAATAAAAAGAAGAATAATATTATATACTATTAATAAACTTTTAGGTACAACAGAAGGAATAGAAAAAATAAATATAGATGACATCATAAAGTTGTGCACAAAAAATATAGGTAATAAATATTTAATACCAATTAAAAAAATCAAGGTCTTAGTAAAAAAAGGAAAAATTTTTTTTATTGCTGTGAATTAACCTTCCGTAAGCAAACACTTGATACTAAAGGGTTTGGGAGAAAAAACTTTATAAAAAACTATTGTAATTAAAAAAACTATGTGTTATATTTCAAACATAAACATGAAGGACACAAGGGACTGTCCTGAATTCACTTTGTAAAAATGGAATTCTAGGGACTGTCCCCCATACATTAGAAAAAAGGAGAAGGATAAAATGAAGAAGAGTTTAAAAACATTAGCTATGTGGTTAATAATAGGTATTATATTTATAATACTAATATCAGCAATTATGGATAATAAAGAAAATAAAATGACATATTCAGAGTTGATGGTAGCAATACAAAGCGGAACAATAGAAAGCATAGAAATAGAGATAGACAAAGGATTATTAAAAACAGAAGAAAGTGGAAAAGGATATGTAACACTAAAAAATAATAACAGAGTGCAAAAGCAAGTAGATATACCAAATATACAAAGTTTTATGGATTCAATAAACCAATATTTACTTGATGGAACAGTTGAGTTAACTCAAAGAACAGAATCAATTATAATAACAATATTAAATCTACTTGCACCAATTGGAATACTAATTATATTCTTCTTATTCTTATTTTTATTTACTGGAAATGCACAAGGTGGAGCAGGAAATAAAACAATGTCTTTTGGTAAAAGTAGAGCAAGAATGATTGGAACAACAGAAAAGACAAAAATTACATTTAATGATGTTGCGGGTGTAGACGAAGAAAAGGAAGAACTAGAAGAAATAGTAGAGTTTTTAAAATCTCCTAAGAAATTCACAGATATGGGAGCTAGAATTCCAAAAGGAGTATTATTAGTAGGTCAGCCAGGAACAGGTAAAACATTACTTGCAAAAGCAGTAGCGGGAGAAGCAGGAGTACCATTCTTTATAATAAGTGGTTCAGACTTTGTAGAAATGTTTGTTGGTGTAGGTGCATCAAGGGTAAGGGATTTATTTGAACAAGCAAAGAAAAATGCACCATGTATAATATTTATAGATGAAATAGATGCAGTAGGACGTCAAAGAGGAGCAGGACTTGGAGGAGGACATGACGAAAGAGAACAAACCCTAAATCAATTATTAGTTGAAATGGATGGATTTGGAACAAACGAGGGAGTAATAGTACTTGCTGCAACAAATAGACCAGATGTACTTGATAAAGCTTTATTAAGACCTGGAAGATTTGATAGACAAATAATAGTAAGTTCACCAGATGTAAAGGCAAGAGAGCAAATATTAGAAGTTCATAGTAGAAAGAAAAAGCTATCAATAGATGTTGATTTGAAAACTATAGCTAAAAATACTTCTGGATTTTCTGGAGCAGATTTAGAGAATGTATTAAATGAAGCAGCACTTTTAGCAGCAAGAAGAAATTTAAGGGAAATAGGAATGCAAGAAATAGAAGATGCCATGGTAAAAGTTACTATGGGTCCTGAAAAGAGAAATAGAGTAAGAAGTGATAAAGAGCAAAAATTAGTTGCATATCATGAAGCAGGTC
>CALXNI010000110.1 GCA_944389715.1 uncultured Clostridia bacterium
ATTAACATTAATGCCACACCAACATCTTGTAATATTGGAGCAAAATTTTTCCACGATTGGTCATCAATAAATTTTAAACAATCTTGTACGTATTTTATTAAATCAGCAAATAGCGCTCCTAAAGCTAAAGATTTTAATCCTCCTAAACCTAACTTCATTCCAATTAATGCTCCTGTAATAAGACCTATAATACGAGCACATAAATCTCCATTATCCATTATCCACTTAAGCCAGTCTGGAATTTCAGCATTTTCTGGTGGATTTAAATTAAAACTCGGCGTTTTAATATCAAGATTGTCATCCTTTACTTTATCTTCACTATTAGGTAAATCTTGAAGATTGGTAATTTCGTCTATACCACTTACAAGTTGTCTTTGTTTTTCAAGGTTTTTAGCAGTGTTTTTGGTTGATTTTTCTGTTTTTTGTGAAGCAATTTGTGCTTTTTCAAAATCTTTAGCACCGGCATTAGCAAATAAATTTACACCAAACCATGCCTGAGCAACCATGTTTATATAAGTCAATAATTTATATACTAAATTAATAATCCCTTCAATAACTGGTTTCAACATCATGGCAATTGCATATTGAATGTAAGCAATATCAGCACCTATTTGTTCGTTGTATCCACTTAATGTAGAGACGGCATTACTTACTAAGTTGTATGCTGTAGCAACACTGAACACAGTCAAAGCCCATGTAGCCACTTTAGAGATTGCATTATTTATTCCAGAACCAATAGAGTTAACCGAACTATTTACCAATTTTTGTTGTGTTTCAACTTGTTTTAGTTCTTCTTGTTGTTTTTTAAAACTAATTTTATTAATTCTATTTTGATAGCCTTCGATTTGTTGATTTAACCTATCATATTTGGTTTCTTGTTTTGCTAATTCATCAGCATTTTTAGCATAACTAGCTGATAATGCATCTGACTTTGCTACTAAATCATTATAATTGTCTAATATTTTCATTTGACTATCATCTAATCTATGCATGTCATAAGTACTAACGATTGTTCTGAGTTCATCCGCTTTAGCATTTACGTTGTCCATTTCTGTAGAAATTCTTTGTAATTCTTCTCTATAAGGTTGCATAGATGTTTCAATATTAGATGATTGTTCTGACAATGAATCAATTTTTTTCTGAAGAAGACTAATGTCTGCATCTAATCCAGAATCATCTATCTTAGTACCTACAGTTATCCATCCGTCCATAACATCACCTCTTAATTCCTGCTAATTTAAAGAACTTTTCCTGGTTTCTTTTAGCTTTATCGCTAATTGGTCTTTCTTTTTTCTTTAATGCAACGAGTTTTTTTTGTTTTTCCCATTTTTTTCTTTCTTTTGGGTCTTTTATATCTTTTAAATCAAAATCACGGACGTATCTTGTTCTATTTAAAATGCAATCTTCAGTAAGCCCATTCATAAGACGCATAAATTTCCAAAAATGCATTTTAGTGTTTTCCAAGTCGATTTTATAATCACTTTGGAAACTTGCTTCGATTCTCCACATATCTTGTTCAAAATCCATGTTTTCTTCTTCTAAATTATCGTCTGGCATTTCATCAAAGCCGCATTTTAAATAATCAACAGCTTTATCAAGTAATTCCTTATAATCATCGGGATTATTTAAACCTTCATCACCATAAAGTTTATAAATTATGGCTAGGCTCCTTTCGTAGTCACTTATGGTTGTATCTCTAGCTATATGATCACATTCAAGAGCAATTCTAAAATCGGTATTAATCTTATATTTATGACCGTTTACTTCTGCAAATTTTGGGTATTTCATTTCAACGTATTTTCTTTTCCTGTTTCTTTATATTTCTTCTTGATTTTGTCAACTACACCATCCATAGAAAGTTTTAATTTTGGTAATATTGGTTTTAGCATTTCATTAATATCGTCATACATTGTCCAGTAAGGTTTACGCCCGTTAAGTAATTTCCTAGTTCCATTTTTACCTAAAAACAAGTCAAGTGCGTCAGCTTCGTCTTTGTAAAACTGTTTTAATACTTTTATTTTTTCTTCTTCTTTCCAAGATAATAATTGTTTACCTTTTTTATCTTCTTTTTTGTCGATAATAATAAATTGTCTTTTAACATTTTGAATGTTTTCATTATGCTTTTTTTGACATTGATTAAGCTTTAAGCCTAGTTCAATGTCTTCTAAATCAAATTCTAGAAAATCACCAGTATCTTTACCATCAGAATCTTTAATTCCAATTTTTAAAACATTATCTTTTTTTAGTTGAATAAAATCTTCCATATATACCTCCTAAAAATATAAAAAAAGAGGGTGATTATTAATCACCCATATTAAACAGATGGTTGTTCGCTATCCGCAGTAAATATAGGCTTACCATCTTGCATTTCAACTGTACCTGTTACTGGGTCACCATTATAATAAATTGAATATTCAATAACGGCTTCCTCAGACATGTAAGTAGTAATAGTGATGATACAATCAGCCTTTGTAGCTTTATATTTACCCTCTGATTCATCATAGGTGTCGATATCAAGTACGTGTGTTTCTACTTTAGAACCAACGCCTAATTCTCTTCTTAGCTTATTAATATACTCAAAACAAGGGTCTCCCTTATAAATCTTTTGTGATACATCGCCTTGCATTTGATAACTATCTAAGCTTGATGTTGCATTCTTATTAATAATCCATTTTTCAGTAGTAACTTGCGGATTATAAGCAATACCATAGCTGGTAATGCCGATACCAAGCAAAGACCAAGTTTCTTCTGCGTCAGGAGTTGTATCTAAATATGTTGCGACCTGGTCACGAGTAACTTTTTCCATATTTTACCTTCTTTCCAAATAAAAAAGCGAATTAAATTCGCATGTTTTCTGATTTTTATTTTAAATATGTTATTTGAATTTGAACACTAAATTCTGCCGTGTCTGGTGAATTGACATCAGATAGCGTTCCGCAATTCAAACATTCAATTTTTTCGATTCCTTCAATATTAGGAAAATCTCTTTTATTATTTTTATCTTCAATTTCCTTTTCAAAAAAAAAAAAAAAACCTATATTTGATAGATTATCCAATACATCAGTACCATAGTTATTACGTGTTCTGAGCTCATATACTTCTCTTCTGATAGCTGGTCCAATTATCCATTTTTCTTCATTGTTTTCAGTCGGTACTTTATCTAAAGAATAATTTCCAACTTCTTCTGAAAGAAAATTAGCATTTAATTGGTATTCATCACTCGAAAGCAATGAATCAAGTATTTTCATTAAATATTCTCTTAACTTATAAATTCTTGTATCTTTAATTTCCATTACTTACACCCCCTATCAAAAAATTTTTGAGTTTCACTAATAACTTTGTCCTTTTCTGCGCTCCACATACGTTTATCCCAATATGAACCAGTTCCCGGTGTGTGATATGTAAGTTTTTTATTACTTGGCACTTTTGTTGTGTTTGGTCTACTCCAAAAGCCATAGTTTTCATTAAAAAAAGCACCTTTTCCTGTTTTCTTATCAACATACAAAATACCGCGATATTGATAATGTGCATAAGGACTTTTATATGTGACATAATCATCACCTATTTCTACATTAGTCCGTAGCATTCTATTTTGTCTTGGAACATATTTATCCATGTGTTTATAGCAATTTTGTGTAAAATATTTTTGTAATTTTCCACCAGCTTGTAAGCCTAATCTAGCTTTAATAACTGATGTGGGTTTCATTTTAATTTCCACTATTCACCAGTTACTAAAATACAATCTAAATTGCTACCAACACTGTATGGAAATACCTTGGTAACAGTAATGACATTGTCTTTATTAACAAGGTCTTTAGGAGTATTTATATTATCAATAAATCCTAAAGCAACAATGTCACCCTTTTTTATATCTACATTGGTCCTAGGTATCAATATATTGATTGAATTGGACTTTATATATCCATCATCCACTTGAATTCCTTCTGAACCATACCATAATACGTTTTGTTCATGTGATACGGTATATATATCTTCATGTTTAACAGTTTTATGTTTGATTATGGTAATTTCATGTGGATATTTATTATTCATACACACCTCTATACATTAAACCAGTATCATCTAAATACTCATGGCATATATTTCGTATTTTTTTATTCAGATCACTGTCACTTAGTATTTGCTTGCTTATTTCAAAATTGTTATTCAAATAAGTAATTGAACGTGGTCCTAATGTTTCACTAGCTATTTGCTTATTATCTGCATTTTGATTTGTAATTGAAGTTTTTAATTGCTCTTGTTCATACAAAAGCTCAGCAATAGAGCAAGTAGCATTCTTTACTTGCGTTGGAATATTATCACTATCAATATTACCAACGGTATAATAATTAACTTTACTACTTGCTTCTAATGCTTTTTTATTAAATTCACTTATAGGTATTAATGTACCGTAAAATTTACTTTGATAATATTCATAATCTACATACGGCATACATAACACCTCCTAAACACTTATTTGTTTATTATCTTTTTCTTTAGTATCTTCTTTTTTATTTTTCTTTTTCAATTTTTCTAATTGCTTTTCTAAATCAGATTTTTCAACGTTTAAAATTTTATTTTCTTCTTTTATTTTTTTTAATTGTTCTTTCAAAAGCGTGATTTTTTTTGAATCACTATCTTTCGTGGCTCCTATGCCTACTAATTTACTCATTTTTTTCCTCCTTTACACTGACACTGCATTACCTTTAGCAGAAACACGAATACCAGCAACTTTATTTTCATAAACATCAACTATACCGTAATTTCTGTTTTTTTGAATATACGCATCGCTATCTGGGTTATTTGCAGGAACAATAATGTCTGAAGCGATGTGTTTTGGCCATTTTAATATAGCAGACCTTTCAACAATCATAAAGTTAATATCTTTACCTGAATCTGCTTTTTTATATCCACCTGCTTCTTCTCCAGAAGACTCACCATCAAGGAGTTCAATAGCTGTATAGAAACGTTTTTGTGGAACTGATACAATTCCTGCAAATTCATCTAATACACCAGTTGATTTATATTTTTCAACGTTTCTTGCCATTCTCAAAGCGGTTGGTGTAATAAACAAATATCTTGAATTGCCTGTTACTTCATCTTCATCCATAGCGTTTTGCTCTCTTTGTAATGCGTTAAGAACATCATCACCTGTTTGTAAATCTTCCTCAGTTACTTCTACACCGTCCACGCCGGCTAATGTAGCATAAGTAAACGCATCGCTTTCAGGTGCACCCTGTGTTCTAGCAAATTCTCCGGCTAATTTTCCAAATGCTAATTCAGCACTTTCTTCATTATCCATAGTATCAATTTCAAATTTAACACCACGATCATAATTAGCTTTATGTGTTTCCCATTCTAGTTTAACATTTCCTCTTTTATATCCAGAATTTCTTGAATAATCTTTCATTCCATCCATAGAATATTTTGCAATTAAAAATTCTCCTGCTTTTTGCCCCATTTTAATATCACTTTCTGGGCTATTCAAAATGCTTGATGTTTCAGCTTGCTTGTACACTTCATCAAGCACTGGAACATAGTTCTTTGATAATTCAATATTGTTGTTCATAATTTACCTTCTTTCTTATTTTTTTTGTTCGTTTGATAGACCCATGGCTTCTTTTAATTCATCCATAGAACTGTCGCTTTTTGGAGCAGTAGGATTTGTTGTAAATTTAGGATTTGCAACCTCGCTAGCAAACGCTCCAGTATCATTTTTCTTTAAGTCTTCAAGCCATTCAGATGCACCTTGAAATTTTTGAGCATCTTCATCATACTTAAAGTCTTTTTTGTTAAATTCTGCGATGACGCCTTCTTTAGCAGCATTGCTTGCAAATTTAACATCATTAAAAAAAGCATTCGTTCTTTCTTCTCGAATACTCTTTTCTTTATCAGCTTTCTGATTAGCTTCCATTTCTTCATATTTTGTTTTCCAATCTTCTGCTGATTTTTTAATGCTATCAATGTCCATGTCTTTATAAGACTTGATTTCACTGTTAGCATCATTAATTTGTTTGGTAAGTTCCGTTATTTTTTCTTTATCCTTCGTAACCAGCTTACCATGTTCGGCCATGATTGTATCGATTGTTTCATCGTCCAATTCTAAACCTTTTAAAAATTCACGCATTATATTTTTCCTCCTTCGCTTTTTTTCGTGGTCTCGTCCACGTGTGAATAAAAAATATTTGTTGAGCCTATCGTTGCCATACCGCTTGATTTTACAAGCTCGCACGAAAAAAGTCGATATTTCTATCGACTATTGTTTATGTATCATTTTTGTTAATTTCCAATATTCTTTATATATTTTGAATATTCTTTATCTGTAATTTTGCTTTCAATTTCAAAAACATTAGAATCATTTTTAATTTTAAAATATTCTTGCATTTGTTCTACTATTTTTTTTATTTGTTGCTCATTCTTGTTTTTTAAATCCCGTTTAACTTTAAAATATAATATTTTATTCATCTTTCACTATTACCTTTCCTCTATTTAAAATAATGTATGTTTCACCTTTTATATTTGAGTTCATATTGTCAACTACTCTAATTGCATCGTAGCCATTCATTATTGCCCATGAACTTGGCTCTCTTTCTAGCTCTTCAATTATTGTAGCAATATTATCTCCATATTTATTATAATACTGTTCCATATTGTTTACATACGGCCTATATGTTTTTGCTGATAGCTCCATTATATCATTTTCATTATAATCTTGCATATTGATTATGCCTATTTTTGCATTTTTCGGAAGAGCCACTTCCATAACATGACCATAAGATTCAGCAACTTTTTTGTCTGTGCTTGTATAATGACCAACTCCATATGCGGTTAAGCCAGTTCCATATTCGTTTTTACCTTTTTTGAATTGTTCAATATATTCAGAAGCTGACTTTTGTCCGTCGCTTATACCTCTATACAATTTAATATAATCGTTGTCAGAAAGGTTTTCAAATTCGCTTTTTTTCATTAACTTTGGTTTTTTATTAAATCCTTGTCTTTCTTGTAAAATTTCACACATCCTTTTTGCTGCCTCTTCACTATTTTCGCTATTATTTATTGCATCAATAATTTTATCTTCATCTTGTTTAATGTATTCAATTTGTTCTTCTAAAGTCTTATATTCTTTAGCTTTATTATTATTGTCTTTATTTTTCTTAGAAAATTTTCCGCTTTCCTTCATTGCAGAAGCTAAATCTTGTCCATCTTTAATAAAAACACGTCTACCACCTATAGTACGCCATACGCCGCCTAAATCATTACTTTTTGTCATTGTATACACGCTCCCTAGCATAATCACGTTCTAAATTATTATTTTTAACGAATTCATTAAACTCTTTATTAATTTCTTTTTGTTTGTTTTTCCACTTAATAAATTCTTCATTATCTCCAAGTTGTTCAGCAATATCTTTTTTCGTTTTTATCTTTCTTAATTTTCTTTCATAAGACCTTTGCTTATTTTGAAGTTCTACCACTTTTTTATTTTCGGCATAGTCAAACTTTTCTTGTGATGGTTTATCTATACCTGGAAAAAAAGCCCAAAATTTATGCCTACAATTAACACCCGATAAGCCTAATATGTCACCATATCCAGTTCTTTCATAAAAATTTGGATATTCGCTCGTTGAACCATGGATTTTGTATATTTTACCTTGCCATTCAAAGTGATTAGATATAGGGTGAATTCCATCACCTAGTCTAGCTCCTAAATGCGAAGACACCTCATAATATTCCGCTTCTAGTTTTTTTGCTATTTCTTCTGAACCACGATTAAACGATTGATATATAGCTGTAGTTACATCACGTCTTACAGCTCCTTCAAGTGACATCGAATAAATTGTTCCGTTTTTACGTTTATAACTAGCTCCTTTTATACCGTTATCGACCATTTTCTCTATTGTTCTTCTAATTGCTGTATTGTAATCATATAAACCTGTAGACGTCTCTAAATATGCTTGATTTAAGGCATCCATATAAGCTTTTTGAGTACTTTCTATAGCTTTAGTATTAATCAACTTAAGTGTATCAGTAAGCTCAGTAAATGACTTATTTATCGCATCCATTATAGTTTTAGATTTTTGTAAATCATCCCAACTAACTTTTGTATAACCTTGTGTTGTTAACTGGTCAATTCTAGCTTCACTAATACTTCCATAGCCAGCTTCTGTTAATGCTTGTAATATAGTTTTTTCACTTACTCCAGAATACTGTGAAATAATCTTAATAGTTTCACTATTTAAAGCTCCCATATCTTGTAATTTTTTAAAATACCAATCTAAGCTATTTTCAATAGTAACATCCTCGTCTAATTCAAAAAAACTCGCTATTTTCATAAGCAAGTCATGTTCTATGTTATTGTAAATATCTACAATCGGTTCAGCTAGTGCTTTTAGTTCATCATCGCTTTTCATTCATTATTCCTCTGGCTCTGGCGGTTCTTCAGGTTCTTCTGGCTTGGGACTACGTTCTTCCATTCTTCTTATAAATGCCATCGCTTCTTCTTCTGACCAATCACGTGTAATCATAAAATACTCTACTTTATCAATAATATCTTGATTTAATTCAAGTTGAGCTTGTTTTTGTAAGCTATCTTTATCTACAAGAATACTATCATCCCAGTCGAATTTCATATCGTAACTACTTCCTACTGGAATACCATAAAGTTTACACAAAACATAGATTCCATAAACCAAATCTTCAAGAGCTGTTTGCATGGCGTCTTGAATATCGCTAACCGTAACATAATAATCTTGCTTGGATGACTTAATCTCAGTTGCTGTTAAAGCTACTTGATCTAATTTAGATAATATTCCAGCTGATAAAGACATCTCGTTTTCAGCTTGTCTTAAAAGTTCATTTAAACCGTTGAATAATGAAGTATCGCGAATTTGAGGACTAAATACATTCCAACTTTCTTCATCAGCATCAGTTAACACATATAGTCTTTCTTTGCCTTTTGGAAGTTTTGGTTTTCCATTTTTATCTATTTTAAACATACTTGAACTAGCTTCTATTGCTAACTCACTACCTTCATATTCCCACAAGGTGCGAGAGAACTGTCTATCAATTTCTTCTAATGTTCCTATAGCATTTGCAAATATTGAACTTCCAAGTGGGCTATCATTATCAACATTGTTTGAATTCTTCATCGTAAAGAAACCGCCTATTAATTTATCGACACCATCAATTTGTCCTATTTCTGTTAAATCTTTCCATTTGTCAACAAAATTTAAATTTATTCTTTGACCTAAAATAACGCCATTAACTTGACCTTTATAAGCTATATTCTTGATAATCATAGAATTATCAACCAATTCGTCATATTCAAGTCTTGTGTATACAGTATTACCTTTTGTTATTTGGTCAATAAAAATTGCTCCAAGTAATTCGCCAGTGTCATCAAATTTGACTGGGATGAATTTATCACCTTGTATAACTGTAATTTTTATACGTCCATTTTCAAAGGTCGGTTTAAAAAACATACTACCTTTAGCTATCCCGTATTCTGTATATTTTCTAATATTACGTAAAAATCTTTGATATACTTTATCTATAGCATCATCTGAACATGAGCTTTTGAATTCAATAGTAACCGCTTTAGATACTTTATCGCATACTGTTTTAGCAACATGTAAAGATTTTACGGTTTTACTTTGCCAAGGAGCTTTTCCGTTGAAAATATCTGACCATAAATTTATGGCATCTAACATTTCTTTGGAAGTTTGAACATCTAGTCCAAAGTCATTTATTACTTTTTGATAATCAAACATACTTTTCCACCAACCTTTTATTGTGTTTACAATTTTGTTAAGCATTCTCTACACCTCGCTTAAACCTTGCTATTTCATTTATCCTTTTCATTTTCCTTTCAAATGAATATTCAAAAGCATCCAATGAATCGATGTCGGTTGTTCCATCATCTAACCTTTCATCATCGTTTTCGGTTACTTTCGTTTTCTTTTCGTTCCAAATAGAACTTTCTAGTGCTTCGATTAAACTTTTTGTATCATCTTCAATAAAATAGACCATATCATACGCAAACATAACACGCTCGCAGTCGATACGGTCTTTTATTCTTTCTTTTTTTGAAGGCTTAACATTTGTATAAATGCCTTCTTTTGCCAATCTATTTCTAATTCCTCTGATAAGTACTTGTTCTGCACTATCTGGATAAACATAATTCACTGGTCCATATTTAAATTGAACCTTTCTTATAAATTCAACTTGTAAGTCTTCTAATTTTTGAGTATCTATATCTCCGAAATGGCGTTCACTAGCTAATACGATTAATTTACTACAATCATAAGTAATTAGTGTTGCTACAAATGAATGACCGGATTGTGTTCCACCATAGTCTATACCAACTATAATTTCGCCATCCGGTAATTTTAGTTTGCCATTGTTGTCATATTCCATTTTGTAATAGTAATGTGACGGGTCATCAGCAAATCTTCGATATATAAGGCCCTCAGCATTAACCCATTGACCTAAGATATATCTTTGGTATAAAACCGTTCCCCAGTATTCTTTTTTTAAATTCTCTTTAAATACTTCGCTTAAATAGTCATTATCATCTATGACATAGTGTTGCATGTAAATATCTGCATCACTATCTAAGAATTCTTTTAACCAGTGGTTTTTTTGTTCTGGGTTACATGTTCCATCAAAACATGAGTAATCTTTATCAAGTCTTGACTTTACCATATCAAAAACTTCTTTATTCCATTTAGCTACTTCGTCACCATAGACATATTTGAAACTAGCTCCTTGAATTTTCGCAACTTGATTAACTTTTTCAGCACCTAGGGCATAACACAACTCGCCGAATAAATAGACTGTACCATCACTTTTATTAATGTATCCAACTAATGCTTCGCCAAATCTATCTCGCATAGGTCTTAATACATTTCTTTCGATAGTGGCCTGAGTTACACCAATTAATATATCTAAACCTTCCTTACCCACTCTTTCACGAATACGTCTAGGAATTATATCTGCTGTATCTTGGTAAGTCTTTCCGCTTCTAACTGCACCAACTTTAAAATTCCAACGATGGTTAGCATTTTTTAAATATTCACGTTGTTTGTTTGTCCATTTAAGCATTTTTCTGTTCCTCTAATAACTTATCAAGTTTCTTTAAAGCATCTTCGTTATCACGATCTTGTTTATCTCGCCATTGTTCAGGTTTTCTATTTTTAAGCCAATATATTTGTGCTGTGGTATCAGGTATTACATATTTCTTCACTTTCTTTGTTGCTCTACCATCTTCGTATGTTACCTCTTCATATTCAAAGCCTAAAGCTCTTTTTAATAAGGCATTTTCTACCTTTATATCAATTACTTCTTTACCACGGCTAAGTGCATCCGCAAATTCTTTATGTTCTTTCTTATACTTATAAAACGAGGTTAATGCAACATTGAATTTTTCTGCTATTATCTTATCTGTTGCTCCGTCACGACACATCGCTTCAATTAATTCTAAATTTGGCTCTATTTTTTCATAATAGTATCCTTTTCTTGCCATTCACCTCACCTGTTTTTCATAATATCTTCGAATTTTTTATTATCCTTTTTTTCTATATAAATTATTTGTAACATCGCACTAACTAAGCCAATGAAATATCCAATAACTACACCTATAACAATTTTCATACTATCACCCCAAAATAAAAACCGCATAAGCGGTTAATGGCTCGCTATGGAGCATTGTATATTTTATAAATAATATATTAACAAATAAAATGGGCGATGGCGGATTAACAACAATGACTTAAGCTCACTTCTACTTTTGTTTAAATTTTCTCACTAGCAAATACTCATTTAAACGCATGTTGACCATCCAACATCCTTATA
>CALXNI010000111.1 GCA_944389715.1 uncultured Clostridia bacterium
AATATTTTATTAAGTTAATAAAATAAAAATTAATAAAAAATAATTTAATAATTATTTTTTTTAAAATTAAATATAATATTAAAAATTAAAATTTATTTATTAATGATTTTTGATAAAAAAACAATCAAAAAATCATAAAAAAATAAAAAATAAATATATTTATAATGGTGATTTTTATGAAAATTGGATTGGCTTTAGCTCGGAGGAGGAGTTAAAGGTGCTGCACACATAGGTGTTTTAAGAGCATTTAAAGAAGAAAATATAAATATTGATTATATTTCTGGTACTTCATCTGGTAGTATTGTTGCTAGCTTATTTGCAATGCGGATATAATTACGATGAAATATATTTATTATTTAAAAAATATTCTAAAGAAATAAAATATGTAGATTTAAAAAATATTTTTAAAATGATTTATGGATTAATAATAAAAAGAAAATTAATTATTAATGGTTTAAATAGTGGAGAAATAATAGAAAAAATAATAAATGAGGCAGCTATGGAAAAAAATATAAAAACAGTAAATAATATAAAAATGCCTTTATTAATTCCTAGTGTTGATGTACATAATGGAAAGATTTATTGCTTTTGCTCATTAAATTGCAGAAAATCTTTCTCTGACGAAATTATATATATAAATAATATTAATATAGGAAAAGCGGTAAGAGCAAGCTGTAGTTATCCTTTAGTTTTTTCTCCATGCAAATATAACAATACTGAATTAATTGATGGAGGAATAAGAGAAAATGTACCATGGAAAGGATTAAAGGTGATAGGTGCAGATAAGGTAATAAGTGTAGTATTTGATAAAGATATTGATGGAAAATGTTGTAAAAATGCAATTGAAGTTGTAAGCAATTCAATGGATATTTTATGCCACGAACTTTCTAATTACGAACTTGAAGGAGTAGAATATTTATTAAAAATAAAAACAAAGGGTATATCTTTATTAGATATGGAGAAAATTGATGAACTTTATGAATTGGGGTATAAAATTGCAAAAAAATTTTTAAATAAATTAAAGAAAGAAATTTTAATAAATAATTATTAATTAATAAATAATAAATAAATAATAAATAAATAAAAAATAAAAAATAAAAAATAAAAAATAAAAAAATAATTATTTATTTAATTTAAATTATTTTAATTAAATTTAAATAAATATAAATTATTTTTTTTATTCAATTATTATAATCCAACCTATATTGGAAAATAAATTAAATTATTTGATTTGTTTTCTCAGTTTAACAATGACTTTTAAAATTTAATTAAATAATTAAGACAAAAAAATTTGCAAAGAAAAAGTAACTAAATTAAGCTAAAAATCCAATTATATGAGTTATAATGTATAAGATTTAAAATGGAAAAAATATCCACAAAATAGTTCTAAAAAATACTTGTCTATAATATTATTAAACAAATATAATTAAAAAGGAGTTCAAAATGAAAAATAAAAAATTAATTATGTATGTTAGTATAATATTAATTGTAGCTATTTTAGTAGGAGTAGGATATTTTATTTATAATAATATAAAAAATAAAGATAATGAAAATATCTCTGAATATACTCCCGAGCAGGAAATAACAGAGGAGCAATTAAGACAAACCGTTGTTACCTTATATTTTTTAGATCCAAATAATTATGAACTTGTACCAGAAGCAAGACAAATAGACTCAAAAGAATTAATAAATAATCCTTATGAAGTATTGATTAATTTATTAATAGAAGGACCAAATAATCAAAAATTATTAAAATTAATTCCCGAAAATACAAATTTAAATAGTGCACAAATAAAAGGTGATACTTTATACATAGATTTTTCTAAAGAATTTATTAATGAACAAAATTTGGGCAAGCAACAAGAAGAGTTAATTTTAAAGTCTATTGTAAATACAGTTACAGAATTAACAGAAATTAATAAAGTTGTTTTTTTAATAGATGGTGAGGAAAATAAAGGTTTTCCTGATAAGGAAGTAAGCTTTGATAAAATATTTGTAAGAGAATAATTATTTTAAAAATTTATATATTTCAAAAGATTTTATAGCTTTATTAAGATTGCATAAAAAGAATTCTATTTCTTTAATAGAACGAATTGTGCAATCTTTTCTTTGCGAAAAATTAAATTTTTTTTCTTCTTTATTACAATTTCTTTTATACATTATCTACTCCTTGAATTTAAATAATAATTTATGATAATATATAATATGAAAAATAAAAAATAATGTTTATGAAAAGAGGAATTAAAATTATTTTAAAAGATAATGAAAGAATTGATGATTTAGAATATAAAGGACTTAAAATTATTCAAAGTAAAAAAGGTTTTTGTTTTGGAATAGATAGCGTGCTTCTATCTGATTTTGCAAAAGAAATAAAAAAAGATTCCAAAGTATTAGATTTAGGAACAGGAACTGGAATAATAAGCATTTTATTGTGTGGAAAAACTAAATTAAAGCATATAACTGGAGTAGAAATACAGAAAGAAGTTTGTGATATGGCTAAAAGGTCTATTAAATTAAATAATTTAGAAGAAAGATTTGATATTATAAATGAAGATTTAAATAATTTAAGTAAAATTCTTCCAGCAAATAGTTTTGATGCAATAGTTACTAATCCCCCATATAAAAAGGAAAATACAGGACTAAAAAGTAAAGATCAAGTCCAATTGGTATCTAGACATGAAATTATGTGTAATATAAATGATATAGCAAAAGTAGCATCAAATTTATTAAATAATAATTGTTCAATTTATATGGTACATAGACCTGATAGAATTATAGATATAATAGAGGCTTTTAGAAAATATAAATTAGAACCTAAAAAAATGAGGTTTATTTATCCAAAGATAACTAAAGAGCCAAATTTAGTTTTAATAAAAGCAACAAAAGGAGCAAAAGAATTTTTAAAAATTGAGAAACCACTAATTGTATATAACCAAAATGGAACATATACAGAGGAAATATTAGAAATATATAATAAAAAATGTAATGAGGAGAATAATTAAATAATATGAAACGGAAAATTATATTTGGTAGCAACACCTATAGGGAATTTAGAAGATATAACATTAAGAGCAATTAAAGTATTAAAAAAAGTAGATGTAATTGCTGCAGAAGATACGAGGCATACCTTAAAACTATTAAATCATTTAGAAATTAATAAACCACTAATTAGTTATTATAAACAAAATGAAAAGACAAAAAGTAATATTTTAATAGAAAAAATATTAAAGGGAGAGAGTATAGCGTTAGTTTCTGATGCAGGAACACCTGCAATATCAGATCCAGGAGAAGAGGTAGTAAAAGAGGCAATAAAAAATAATATCGATATAGTGCCTATCCCTGGTGCATGTGCAGCTATTAATGCTTTAATAGCCTCTGGAATAGATACAAAACAATTTGTTTTTATAGGTTTTTTACCAGTAAACAAAAAGGAAAAATTAGAAAAATTAGAAGAAGTAAAAAATTTAAAGCAAACATTAATTTTTTATGAAGCACCACATAAATTAATTAATACATTAGAAGCTGTGAGTGAAATATTAGGCAATAGAAAAATTGTTCTAGCAAGAGAAATTACAAAAATTCATGAAGAATATATAAGAGGAAACATATTAGATATATTAAAAAAAGTAGAAAATCCAAAAGGAGAATTTGTAATAATTATAGAAGGTAGTAATAAAAATGAAAAAAACGAAAAACAAATAATTTTAAATAATTTAACATTAGAAGAACATTATGAATATTATAAAAAACTAAATTACGAAAAAAAAGAAATAATAAAAAAAATAGCCAAAGATAGAGAAAAAAATAAAAATGAAATATATCAATATTTTTTAAATAAATAAACAGAGGAAATATCTCCTCTGTTTTATAGTTTATTCTGCTTTTAATTTTGAAATTTTTTCAGCACATTTTTCACAAATCATTTTTCCTTGGTAATCTACTAATTTTTTAGAACTTCCGCAAAAAATACAATTAGGTTCATATTTTTTTAAAATTATTGAAGAACCATCTACATATATTTCCATAGGATCTTTTTCAGTAATTCCAAACTTGTTTCTTAATTCTATAGGTAGAACAACTCTTCCTAGTTCATCTACTCTTCTTATTATTCCGGTTGATTTCATATAACTGCCCCCTTAAAAATTACATTTTTCGACAAATCGACTTTAATACATAATATCACAAAATACGAAAAAGGTCAACAAAATTTTCTTCCTTTTTTTGTAAATTTGTTAATGTTCAGACTAAAATTTAAAAAGTAGAGTAAATGTAGGGGCGATTTTAATCGCCCGCTCTCCAAAGAAATTACTAAAATATGAATTATAATCTGTTAAAAACATAAATTTATTCAGCTCCTCGGCTCAATACGTGTTTTAGCAATTCTAGCGGAAAATTTA
>CALXNI010000112.1 GCA_944389715.1 uncultured Clostridia bacterium
ATTTTCATGATGATTGTATGAAAATGCTAATTCTGTGTCTACCTCTTTTAAATAAAGTTCATTTTTTATTTTATCTAATATTTCATTTCCTTTTTTAGAATTAACACAGAATAATGAAATTCCTGTATCATCATCTTTAATTGTAGGATCTATTTTATCTATTCCCCACATATCTCCTATTGTAAAGTCAGATAGTCTATTTGATGTACAAAAATGGCAATTATAGCAAGATGGTCTATTAATCATTTCTTTTACAAAGGCATTAAAATATGAATTTTCATTAATACTAGATTTATCTTTAAATTCTATTACTGGTACTTGATTATGCCAACCAGTTGCTTTTTTTCTAAAATCAACATTATTAATTTTTTTGTTATAATTTTTTTCTATATTTTTTTTGTACATTTCAAAAACTTTTGGTGATGGATTAGCATGGCATAATATTTCGCAAGTTATAAGTTTATCATATTCTTTTCCTAAAAATGTTCTTAGTCCTTGACATTGGCATGGTGTTCCTGAAAACATAACATATTTTTTTTCGTTTAAAAAATCTTTTACTTTTTGGTATGAATCATTTAAGTCACTTTTAACATATTTTGAGCCTTGAAATTTTTTTAAGCCTTCTATATTATCAGTAAAATCATGTTTAGCGACTAAATTTTCATCATAAGTAACTCCGAAGACAATTCCTTTTTGTTTGATAATCCATTTTGCAATTGGATAAAACATTCCACCTGAGGAACTTCTTTTTTTATCTTCATTGTTATTATTTATACCAATATAGGTCTTAACAAGGTTATTATTAGGATAATCGTGATTTGGGCATATTTTTTTACATAAGCCACAATGAATACATTTAGATTCATCAATTACAGGATATAGAAATCCTTCTTTGTCTTCTTGCATAGTTATAGCTTTTTTGGGACATCTTAGTGCACAAACTCCACAACCATTACAGTCTTTTTTATCATATGTTTCAAAATAATTACTCATTTGTACTTCTCCTTGATTTTTTGATACTTTTTAAAATATTAAATAAATCTTGATCTTTTTTAATATACATATAAAATAATACAAGTACAATATATAACAATCCACCAGAAACTATTTGAATGATTAACGTTTTTAAACTATTACTCAAAACCATTCCTTCATAATAAACAACAATGCACATTATTAAACCAAAAAACAAGTAAATAAAATTATTTTTTATATGCTTAAATACAACCATTTCTTTTCTTACATACAAAAACTGAACAAAAAAGACTATAAACTCGGCTAAAATCGTACCAACTAAAGCCCCAGGAGCCTTTAATATAGGAATAAATATACAATTAGCAATAAAGTTAACTATAGCTCCGCATATCATAGAAATAATATATGGTTTATCTTTTTTATTCGGTATTAAATATTGAGTTCTTATGATATTGGCCCAAGTCAAAAAAATAAGAGTGAAACTAAGTCCAGCGATTAAAGGAGCGCATTTAGTAAATTCTTTACCAAAGAAGACTGGGGAAAAAACTTCACTTATGCCAACTAAACCAAATGTCATTGCTGAAACTATAATAGTAAAATATTTAAATGATAGTTTAGTATATTGATTAATTTGATCTTTATTATTTTCTCCTACTAATGTAGATATTCTTGGCATCATAACAGTACCAAAAGCAGTTATAATACTTAAAGGAATACCAACTACTTTTTCGGCATTTTCGTATAGACCAACCTGTGATATTTCTGATAAGTTTCCTAACATTATTTTATCCATAACTTTATAAATACTATATGAAATTACAGGAATAAATAATAATAATATAGGTTTAATGTTTTTCTTTATTTTAGCTATCTCTGGTTTTTTAAACGTTATATATTTTCTTAAATGAAACCATAAATATAATTGACTTAAAAAAGTACCTAAAGATAATATCAATGTGTACTTCCATAAATCTCCTGGATTTTTAACGAAAATGAAAATGAAAATTATTGTTGATACTTTTATTATGGTGTTTCTTGTGACAGTCATTTTAAACTGTTCTAGACCAAAGAAGAACCAACTTATGTCAATCATATATGATAATAGAAATATAGAGTCAATATATGCAATGGTTTTGTTGCCATCAAAAAAGAAAATGATAAATAGAAAATAACATATTAATGATAAAAAAGATGCCAGTAATTGAATAATATAATTATTCCAAAATGTTTCGCTTAGTTTATTTTTATCACTTTTACTTAATGCAACACTTCGGTTGCCATGATTAGAAATACCTAACATACCAAACAAACAAAAATAATAAGCTATTGAATATGTATACGAATATGTTCCAACTCCATCAACTCCTAAAACTCTAGAGACGTACGGAGTAGTAATTAAAGGAAGAATTATTATTAATATTTGATATGCAATATTATAAGCGAAATTTTTTTTGATGTTAGTCTTCTCCACGTTGTTCACTACTTTCATTAATTTTTAAAATATAATTTTGAGATTTTTTTCTTTCTTCTTCCAAAATATTTGCAACATTTTGCCAATTTATAGGTTCTGGTTTAAATAACTCAATATTTTTTATTTCTCTATTTTGAATATTCAATTTTTTTAATAATGATTCTGAACGAATATTGCGAGCTTTTTTATTTTCTAATTCAACATAAAATTCTTTTTCAAAAATTATAGAAAATACAGTACCATGAAATGAATTAGTAATTATTGTATCTGCATTTGCAAACAAATTAATAAATTCATTTGGAGTTGGTGCTTCAACGTATTTTATTTTTTTATCTTTTATCAATGTTCGATCATTTATATATATAATTTTTAAATTTTTTTCTTTGGCTATATTTTTTGCAAATTTTATATTATTTATTGGCTTTTCAACATTAAAAATTAATAAATATTTTTCATTCGTTTTCTTTTTATCAACCATATCCTGCCAATCATTTTTAGATAGAAGTAATGTTGGATCAATATGAACTTCTATATTATTGATGTTGGTTATTGTTTTTAAAAGTTCTTTAGCACTTTCTTCTCTAACCGATATAGATTTAAACCCCTTTAATCTTTGACGCAAAGCATTTTGTTCATCGGTTGTTAATTTTGAAGTACCTAGACTTGCTGCGTAAGAATGTTTTTGATAATCTTCTGCAAAAGGTAAAAAATAAAACAAATCAAAATTAGCACTTATTGGACTCCATACTTGATCACTACCAGAAATAAAGTATTTATATTTATTAGCGTCTTTTCTCATTTCATCAACGTTTTGATAATTAGAGGATAAATTTATATATTTTTGTAGAAAATAATTAAAGTTTTCTCTTTTTTTAAATATTTTATTTCTAAAAACAACCCCTCTTACTAATGAGTTAATTACTTTTTTACCTGCAATAAAAAAAGGAGAGTAGCACTTTTTTATAAATGGACAATCATAATCGATTATTTCATTATCAATATTATTATTGTTTAAAAATTTTTGTAAAGCATAAGTTTGTAATATTGCTCCATAATTTAATGCTGTATGAAATGTTACAATTCCTACTTTTTTACAGCTCATTTTTTCTGACACCTCTCTTCAAAATAAAATATTTGTATCTTAAACATAAAATTATAGATATACCCCAAAAGAACAAAAATACTTGATTTGTATAATATATTGGATTTCCACTATATCCATAAATAAGGTTCATTATTATTATGGATATACCAATAAATAATAATTTTATATCTTTATGTTCCATATTTTTTCTAAACCTGTACAATTTTATTGAGTGTAAAACTGTATCCAAAAGCATCATAGTATATATTATAACTCCTGTAATGCCTATTTCACCTAACATTTGATAATATATATTATGTGCGTAGGCATTCCATTCACCTGTAGCGCTTAATATAACTCCACTATATTTTGTATATGTATTATATGTTCCATATCCATAACCGAAAAGTGGCTTTTTATTATACATTTCAATTGCTTTTTCCCATAAATAAATTCTTCCGTTACCAGTAGTATCTTCAGAGTAACTCAAAAATCTATTAATTAATGTATTTAATGCTGGTACTTTTAATGCGATAAAAATACCTAAAATTCCAACTATTAATCCCAGAAGCACATACCAAAATCTATTTTTAGACTTTGTCCAAAACAATATGAAAAACACACAAATTAATATACCAATGGCAAATAACATTCTTTTAGCAGGCAATATCAAAGCGATTAAATATATTATAAGCCATATATATTCTGATTTTTTTATTTCTCTATTATTTTTTGTTGAAATAATTTTTGAAAGTCCAATTATAGTAGCTAAAACCATAAGATATGCTGCTTCACCTTTTTCACCAACTATTCCTGAAAAAATATGTGCATTTATTTCTCCATTTAATCGTGGAATTGAACTTGCTCCGCCATCAATCAAAAAATATAAGTATTTAGAAAAAAGTTGGGGAATAAATAGATTTAAAATAATTGAAATAGCTACGATTTTACAAAATATTTCTATTATTTTAAGTGCATCAAAATTAAATTCTTCTTCATATGAATTAATTATCATTAATGTAATTGCAATATAAACAACGATAAATTTCAATGTCTGAACTTTATCAAGAGAATAAAATAAACTTATTATGATATATATACAGAAGATTAATAAAAAGAATAATGACTTACTTTTTATATATTTAATTTTGCCACTTTTAATCATAATAAAGAATTGTACAATTCCAAATACTAAAATAAAATATATTCTAAACGGCATCAAAAAAGAAAAACCACTACAGCAAATTATGCCAAATAATAGTATTAAAAAGTTGTATATCATTCTTTTTCTATCTTTCATCAGCTAATACTCCTTTATATTTTTTTTATTCTACAAACGACTAAATATAATTTTGGAGAAAATTTATATAGTAACAACCCAGCAATTTTTTTAAATGACATATATTTTATAGCTTTTGATATATTATATTGCTTTACGTTTTTTTCCATTTGTTTGAGTTTTAAGTTATTATTATTATAAAAGCCCATTTTACGTGCTCTTTCTAAAGTTTTATATTTTGAATAAATAGTTAATGCTTGAGCATAGTTAATTAAATCTGAATAATTCTTTTTTATGTCGCTTTCTATCACTTTCGACACTTCTATTATATCAAAAAATTTATCACTAAAGTTCGAGTTCATTGCAGATCCTTGTCTTTGAATATAATGATATGTTGCGATATTTCTCGCAAATGATTTATTAGTATTTTTTAAAAATTGATAAATAAATAATAAATCTTCACCTATTCTTATTTTACTATCAAATCGAACATTTCCCAATTTTGATTTTTTAAAAACTTTATCAAATAAATTATTACCAATAATTCCTCCTGATAATATTTCCTTTATAGATTCTTCTCTTTTAAATTCTTTTTTTATTTTATTTTTTCTATATTTATAAAATGAATTTTCAAACTCTACATAATAATCATGTATAATTAGATCACTATTAGTATTAT
>CALXNI010000113.1 GCA_944389715.1 uncultured Clostridia bacterium
AGTTCTGTAATATTTCTATTTTTATTAAACAAAAAAATAATATAAAGTAAAAATACCTTATATTACTTTGGCGTAGGTGAGAGGGTTCGAACCTCCGCGCCGATTGCTCGACCTAGCAGTTTAGCAATTTCCATCTTGTTTTCGTACTTTTGTTCTGTTTACTCCGCTACCTGTTTCAGTGTTTTTTTGCTCCACCCTTTCTCCACCTTAAGCCTATTTTTACGCTATCTTTTTATAAAAATATGCGTTTATCTCTTTGTTTGTTTTATCAACAAATGTCTTGTAATGTACACTTTATATTTATATCATTTTATTTAATTATTAAAGTTCTTTTACCAATTACTAATATATCATAAATTATTACTATTGTCTATACTTCTATTAGTTAAATTACCATTTTAAAGCGCTTTAAAATCAATTTTAAACCTCTTTTATATTATGTTCAATATAATTTCATTACTAAAATTCTCATCTTACATATATTTTTCCATATTATCACATATATTCTTACTTGCTTTTTCAATAATTGCATTATTTAAATGCGTATAAATATCAGCTGTTACTTGTATGCTTCCGGTGCCCCATAAGTTCTTTCATTTCCTCAACATTTACACCTGCTTCAATTCCAGTACTACAAAAAGTATGCCTTAAGCAATGTGGCGTTAGTTCTTTATAATCTGTTATTTTTGTTTCTTCCATTACTTTTCTAAATTTATCGTCTATATAATCGTGTAATATTCCTGTATATGCACTTGTTGTAAATACCCAGTCTGTTTCTTTAAATTTCTTATTATTTTTCTTTGCTAGTTCCTTTTGTTCTTCTTTATGTTTTCTTAATATTTCTATCATTTTGTCATTTAATTTTAATCTTCTGTAACTGTTTGTTGTTTTTAAATCTTTAAAAGCCTTTATACTTCTTACAGTTACTATTTTTCCATTTTTATATTCTTTCTGTTTTATTCTAGTATATGCTTTCTCAATAACAACTTTTTTCTTTTCCCAGTCAATATTATTCCAAGTAACCCCTGCCATCTCAGCAATTCTTGTTCCTGTATTAAGTAAAAATATTAAATCATTATATTTGTTTTTTTTACAATATTGTAAAAATGTTCCTCTATCTTTTTCTTGTATAATTTTTTTCTCTTTTTTTCCTTTACGTTCTTTTAATGTTAATTTCTCATCTCTTAGCACATTTTCTTCAATAACTCCATCTTTCTTTGCAAAATACATCATATTAGTTATTATATCTCTGCATTGCCTTCCAGTAGTATCACTATTATCTGCATTTAATTCATTTACTGCTTTGTCTAAATCTTCAAATGTTAAGTCTGCCATTTTTTCATTTCCTATGTATTTTTTTATTAAATTTCCTCTGTCTACGTATGTACCAAATGTTGTATCTTCTACTTTTCTTCCATTTAAGCCATTTCGTCTATGTTCTTCTAAATAAAAGTCCATATATTCTGCTACCGTTATATCTTTGTTATTACTTAAACCTCTTCTATTTTTGCTCTGTCCTTTTCTTATAAGTGTTATTTCGTTTGTATATCTATTTATATCTATTCCAATAACATCATTATCAACCACTCCTAAATTTCTTATCTTTGCCTTTATGTCTAAAATTTCATTGTTAGTGTCTCTTACAAAACTTTTCCTAAAACTTGTACCATTTTGTCTATGTATCGTATAGCTTCCCTCTATTCTTCCATTTTTAAGTTTTCTCCAACCACCTTCTCCGTTACTCTTTCTTGTTTTTACTTTATTACTTTTATTTGCCATTTTCTTCTACCTCCTATTTTATAATTGTTGTATAATACGCTAACATATCTTATTAACTATATTATACAACCTTTTGTTCGTTTTGGTCCACCTTAAACTGTCTATTTGTATCTAATTATACTGTGTTCGTTCATATATTTTAGTAAATTATCTTTGTTAATAAGTATTTTTCTTCCTAGTCTTGTATATGCAAGTCCTTCTGCATTTTCTACTATCTTCTTCATTGTCTGTACATTAATTCCAAGTAGTTCTGCCGCTTCCTTCAAGCAAATAAATTGTTTGTTCTCAACGCTGTTCATAATCTAATTTCAACTCCTTTCCTCTTGTCAATTTCTTTTTGTGTATTTTATAGTTGTATTTGTAATTTAATAATGTACTTTTTCTATATTTGTTTTTAATTGTTGTTAATATTTATAACACCTGTTGTTGTTTATACTCTCGCTTCTGTAAGTTTTTTTCTTGCTGTAAGTCCCGCTTCTGCCGTGTTTTTTTAATAATGTAAATTACTTATATATTCGCTTTTATCTACATTTTCTTACACACAACTATTCTGTTCGTTTTATTACCAACCTTTATAGCAACAACATTATTATCAACTATGCCTAATCTTTTTATCTGCCTTTCTATATATTTTAATGTTTCAATTCTTTCCCTTGTACATTGTACCTTTATAATTGTTCCATCTTTTCTTTTTACAAAAAAATTACCAACAAATTTATTTTTAATTCTATTTTTGTTTGCCTTTCCTTTTTTATTTTTTCTTCTACCCCTGTAATATTCTGCTGTTTTAATTATCATCTTTTTTCCTCCTTGTATTTTTAATATTTATTGTTATTATTTATAACACCTATTTCTATTTATTTTTGTTATATTGTGTTTTAAGTTTCTTTATTATTTATAATATCTTTCTTCATTACTCCAAAATTTTCTATACTCTCCGCTTTTACTTTTTTCCCATTAATATGTGTTCCAAATGTTAAAAAACTTATACCTAAATTTTTTAATTTATTTATATGTTCTCTAAAAGTTTTCTTATTTTTATAACTCTCTCTTGCCTCTGTAAAACCTTTTTTATTTATTATTTTTAACAAATTGCATAACTTTTCTTTCATACTATTTTTTAGTGTAAGTGCTTTTTGTATTATTTTTATTGCTATATCTATTCTGTAAAATTTTTCACTTCCTAAAATCTTATTTATATAATAATCAAAATATATTTTTGCCATTATTGTATTGTAATAATTTCCAATATCTTTACTAATGCCATTTTTGTATTTTTCATAATTTAATCTTCTGTTTTTTATTCTTATTTCTGTCCTAAATATATTTTTATATTTTTTCGCTTCTGCTAATGAAATTTTATGTCTTCTAGCTAGTTGTAACATTTCTTTTCCTTTATCATAAAATATTATTTCTATGTAACCACTGCCTTTATTTCTGTATCTTACCTTATAAAAGCCTTCTTTTGTTTCTATTTCTTTTACATAGTTTTTGCCAATTTTATCTACTGCTATATCTAGTAAAAATTCTATAATTTGCCTTTCTTCTTTGTTTTTAATTTTGTAATCATTTTTATAATCTATTCTGCTTAATTTTTCTACTTTCATTTGTTTAGTATTTAAACCAAAATATTTTGTAACTTCTTCTGTTGTTTTTTGTATTATTTGTAAATCTGTTTTACCTATTGTTAAACTGTGCTTTAATGTTATAACTAAACAATAAAATACTTCACTAAACCAAAAACTATATTTATAGTATTTACCAACATAAAAGTAATCTGTTTTTTCTGCATTAAGTATTCTTTTTGTTTTACTTTTTATATTGTTTGCAATTTGTTCTTTATCTTTATTATCAGCAAATAAACACATAAAACTTAAAGTATCTACCATTTCCATACTACTTACTCCTTTAACAAAAAATTTACCCCTAATAACACATAAATATATTTTTTTCCGTCTTCCAAATTCGCTTAATTATTGTCATTACTTGTATTAAGTATTTTCTTGTCTTTTTTAAGTTTTTTAGCATTTTTACATCTCCTATTCTTACTAACACTTTTAATGTTTTTAAATATTGCTTTTAAATTTTTAATAGTTTTAAATGTCTAATATATATAACACCTTAAACTTAATATTTTTTTCGTTTTTCTATAAAAAATTTATAATTTTTTTAAATTTTTTTATTTTTTAACTTTTAATCTATTTAAATCATTAATATTTTACTTAACTAATTCTAAAATTAGCTTGTTTTCTATTTTAGTTTGTTTAATGTTTTTTAAGCACAAAAAAACAACAAAACCTATTTTTTAAGTTTTGTTGCTAGTATTTTTTATATTTAATTATTTTTTATTTGTTTTAATATATTGTTTCGTATTTATTTGCCACTACCTTGTATTTTAAACTGCTTTTTGTATCTAGTCCAATAAATTACTCTACTAAAATATAAAAACCGTTGTCTGCTTAAATTTTATATGTTTTTTTAATTTTCTATCAATTCTTGCCCTATTTTGTTTTCTGCCTCTTGTTGCCCTTTATTCATACTCATACTTGCCATTACTATAATTACAGTCAAAATAACACAAATAATAGTAATACTCTGTGTTACTTTCAACCATTTTGGCTTTATATCATTTTTATTTTTACATATCATTGTACTTGCAATTACTGTTCCTAACATCATTACTATTGCTATAAATGTAAATACTCTTGCTATTTCCCATATTATTCTGCAATCTGCATTGTCTGTTGTTGCTATTACCGTTATAACTGCTAAAAAAAATACTACTATACTTATTATTAATATACTTTTACCTTGTTTTAAATCCATTTTCTTAATTTCAATTAATGTTATAATTATAATTGCTAATATTACAAAAATTACTAACATTTCCAACCTACCTTCTTATTATTTTAATAATTTATCTTCACTCTGTTTATTAACTAAACTATTTTATTAATTATAAAACTATTTTTACATAAATTTTTTATACTCTTATTTTTCTTTTCTTTTCTATTTTTATTTCAATAGCTTTTGTTTTTCTATATTAAATTCTTCTTCTGTTATTGCTCCGCTTTCTTTTAATTTTTGTAATTTTGCTAAATCTTCATATTTATTTCCGCCAATGTTTCTTGTCATATTACTTGCCTTACTTCCATCAGTATCAATAAATGCTCATACTAAGCTACCTGCCCAACCTAAAAATGTCCAGCCTAATAAAAAATTAATTAATAATATTATTCCCTTGTTTGCGTGTCCTCTTTTATATGCTATTATGCTCGGCAAAAAATATAATACTATTCCCCCTACTACTAATAAAATTATTAATATTATTCCTATAATTATAAAACCAACTTCAATAATAAACACCCCCTATTCAACAAATAATATAAAACTATCTATTTTCATAATAACACTATTTTTTATTTTTGTCTACTGTTTTCGTCAGTTATATTTTAATAAGTTAATATTTAAATCAGTTTTGTATAAAATATTAGTAATTACTTATACAGGGGGGCTATATTATGCTACAATTAAATGTACTAACCGTTCTAAAGCGACAAAATAAATCAAAATATTGGCTTTTTAATCAACTTAATGCTATCAAGCCCATAAGTTATACTAATTTCAATAACATTGTTACAAATAAAACTAAATCAATTAAATATAGTACACTAACAAATTTATGCAATATTTTAAACTGCACACCAAATGACTTATTTACAAAAACAAATAACAACACAAAATAGTTCTTATACTTTTTGTGTTGTTATATTTTTAATTCTCTTTATTTAAGCATTCCATTATTAATCTAACCGCTAATGTAAATGCAAATACAAATATATTTTTATCTGATTCCTCAAAGTCCTTCGCCCTTAAATCATTTATTTCATTAAATTGTTCTTGCTGTTCTTCTGTTAAACTATCAAATAGTCTTTCTTCTTTTTTTAATATTTTTTGTAAAAGTTTATCGTTCTTTTCTGTATTCTCATATAAGTCCTCGCCATATAAATAAAATAATTTTACTATTTCTTGCTTATTTTCTAAATTTTTTAACTCCATATTCTACCTCTCCTATCTTGTTTTTTTACATTATATGACCTTTTAAAATAAAATACGAGCCAATTTTAGCATTTTTTAAACTTCTTGCAAAATTTCTAATATTTCTCTTAAAATACTTGTACATTTCATTTGCCTTGTTGCAATCTCATTTGCTACTGCATTTGTTACTTGTTTTGTATTATGCATTTCTTTATATACCTTTTTATAAACAAAATATAATTCATTAAAACTACTTTTTAAAACTTCACAGTTATTTATATTTACTATCTCATCTTTTGTCATTTCTTCTTCTTCTGTTAATTTTAAAAGTTGTTCTTCAAAATATGTCATTATTTATTCCCCCTTGTTCTAATTTAATTTTATTATACTATGTATCTTCCTTAATGCTCTTTCAACTTTTATTAATACTGTATTTATAAAAGCATAATCTTCATAATTAACTACTTCTTTATTTTCTGTTAAACGTATTATATCTTGTATTAATATTTGTATGCTATACATTAACCCTATAATATCACTACCTTGTATTGTTTCTTTTACTTCATAAACTTTTATCAAATCTTATTCCCTCTCTATTTTATTTTTACAATAATATTTTACTATTCACTCTATACTATTTTTTTGTTGTCCTTCTTTTTTAATAAATTTCTCTTTTGTTATTCATATTATATTTAAGTTATAGTATTTTTAATTCCATCCACAATTTATCCGCTTCTTAAATCAC
>CALXNI010000114.1 GCA_944389715.1 uncultured Clostridia bacterium
CATTATTCTAAGAATCCTTTATAATGACGCATAACTAATCTAGACTCTAATTGTTGTATTGTTTCTAATGCAACACCCACTACGATAAGTATTGATGTTCCTCCAAATGCCACATTAAGTCCTGTAAATCTCATAAGCATTGGAAGTATTGCAATAACACTTAAGAATACTCCTCCAAATAATGTTAATTTACTCATTATATTTGATAAATATTCTGTTGTTGGTTTACCTGCTCTAATTCCAGGTATAAATCCTCCATTTTTCTTTATATTGTTTGATACTTCTGCAGGATTAAATGTTGCATAGGTATAAAAATATGTAAATCCTAATATTAATAGTAAATAAACAATTGCATTTGCAATAGTATAACCTATACCAACTTGTGATGTTGAAGTTGCAATTGAAAATTTATATATTGTAGCCCAAAATCCAGTTTGGGTGGCAATATTTGGATTAAACATTTGTATAATCATTGCAGGAAATGTCATAAATGAAGAGGCAAATATTACTGGCATTACTCCAGCCATCGCAAGTTTTAATGGAATATGTGTGTTTTGTCCTCCATACATTTTTCTTCCTACTACTTTTTTTTCATATTGTACAGGTACTCTTCTTTCAGCTTGTTGTACAAATACTACTCCTGCTACTAATATAATTGCTCCTATAATTATTCCTAATGATATTAAAAGACCTGTTGTACTAAATCCATTAGATGTAAATATTAAACCATAAATAGTTGTTATAGCAGATGGTAATGAAGATATAATACCTATAAAGATTATTATAGATATACCATTTCCAATCCCTCTATTTGTAATTTGTTCTCCAAGCCACATTAGTAATGCTGTTCCTGCAACTAAAGATAATACAATTAGTGCTCCTGTTGCGAATCCTGGATTTATAAATACACCATATGCTGAATATGAGCTGCTATATGACATATAAATACCAACTGCTTCTATTAGTGCCAATACTAATGTTAGTATCTTTGTATATCTATTTATTTTTGCTTTACCTTCTTCTCCACCTTCTTTTATAAGTTTTTCTAAAGATGGAATTACCATACCTAATAATTGTATAACGATTGATGCTGTAATATATGGGCTTATTGACATTGCAAATATAGAAAATCTTGAAAAAGCTCCTCCTGATATTAAATCAATAAGTCCTGATAAACTTCCAGTTGATTGAGATGTTAAATCACTTAAAGCTAAAGTATCAATTCCTGGAACTGTGATATAACAACCAAGTCTAAATAATACAATTAATAATAAAGTATATAATAGTCTTTTTCTTACATCTGGTGTTTTAAAAGCATTTTTTATCGTTTGAAACAACTAAATCACCTCTGCTTTTCCACCAGCTGCTTCTATTTTTTCTTTAGCAGCTTTTGTAAATCTTGCTCCGCTTTACTGTTAATTTTTTATCTAAACTTCCAGTAGCTAAAACAACAATACCGTCATTAGCTTTGCTTATTATTCCATCAGCTATTAAACTCTCTGCTGTAACTTCTTCTGATTTACTCTTATTTAGCATTGTCAAAGTTACTTCTGTATATTTTGAAGCGTGAATGTTTTTAAATCCTCTTTTTGGAAGTCTTCTATATAGTGGTGTTTGACCACCTTCAAAGCCACGTCTTACTCCACCACCAGATCTTGCTTTTTGTCCTTTATGTCCTCTTCCTGATGTCTTACCAAGTCCTGATCCAATTCCACGTCCTACTCTTCTTCTTGCAACTTTTTCTTGACCTGCTTTTATATTACCTAATTCCATTTGTTTACCCTCCTTCAAAACTCGAAGAGTTTTGTGCTATTAGCTATTCACTCTTCATTATTAATTTTTCTTCTGGGGACAGTCCCTAGAATTTCCATTTTAATGAAAATTCTTAGGCAGTCCCTACATTACTTCGTTTACTTTTTTACCTCTTTTTTTAGCAACTTCTTCTGCTGTAGCCATGTTTTCAAGAGCATTAATTGTAGCATATCCTACGTTTCTTGGATTAGTTGTTCCAATAACCTTTGTTTTTATATCTCTATATCCTGCAAGTTCAAGAATTGGTCTTACACTTCCACCTGCTATTAATCCAGATCCTTCAGCTCCTGGTTTTAATAAAACACTTGCAGCTCCAAAAGTTCCTATATATTCATGAGGTATAGTAGTTCCTACTATTGGAACTTCTATTAAATTCTTTTTAGCATCTTCTATAGCCTTTTTTATTGCATCTGGAACTTCTGCAGCTTTTCCATTTCCTATCCCTACATGACCATTTTCGTCTCCAACAACAACTACTGCACTAAATCTAAAGTTTCTACCACCTTTAACAACTTTTGCAACTCTGTTAATGGCTACTACTTTTTCTTTTAATTCCATTACTTCATTTTCCATATTTATTGTATTGTTCCCTCCTTCATAATTTTCAAAGAGCAAATTTTGTACCCTTCACTCTTCACTTTTTTAATATTTATCCAGGGGATAGTCCCTATAATTTCCATTGTAAAAATGGAAATTTAGGACAGTCCCTTTATTAGAATTCTAATCCTGCTTCTCTGGCAGCTTCTGCAAGTTCTTTTACTATTCCATGATATATGTATCCGCCTCTATCATAAACAACAGTTTTTATATTTTTTTCTATAGCTCTTTTAGCAATTAATGTACCTACTTCTTTTGCTGCTTCTTTATTAGACTTTTTAGTTTTTACAGTTTTATCTAATGTTGAAGCTGAAACAAGAGTAATTCCTTTTGTATCATCTATTACTTGAGCATATATATTACTATTACTTCTATATACACATAATCTTGGGCATTCAGCTGTTCCACTTATTTTTGTACGTACTCTTTTATGTCTTCTTTCTCTTTCTTCTTTTCTATTAGTTTTAGTAATCATTTAAGAATTTCTCCTTTCTACTAATGTAAGGGGACGCATCTTACCTTTGCGTCACTTCCACTAGGGACGAGATACATCCCCATACTTGTGAATTAGTGATGTCAGTATTCATGCTTCCTTACACATTCATATTTTTATTTATTTACCGGTCTTACCCTCTTTACGTCTAATATGTTCATCAACATATTTAATTCCTTTACCTCTATATACTTCAGGTGGTCTTTGTTTTCTTACTTCAGCTGCCATTTGACCTACTAACTCTTTATCAACACCTCTTACTATAATTGAGTTTGGATTTGGTACTTCATATGTTATTCCTTCTGGTTCTTCCATATTTATTGGATGTGAGTAACCAAGTGTTAATACTAATGTCTTTCCTTGTTTTGCAGCCCTATATCCTACTCCATTGATTTCTAATTCTTTTGTATATTCTTTAGAAACACCTTGTATCATATTATTAATTAATGTTCTTGTTAAGCCGTGTAAGCTCCTATTTAATGGTTCATCGTCTGGTCTAGTAACTGTAATAATACCATTTTCTATTTTTATGCTAATATTACTATGTAGATCCTTTTCTAATGTTCCTTTAGGTCCTTTTACAGTAATCTTGTGACCATCTAATTTTACTTCTACGCCTTCTGGTACTGTAATTGGTTTATTTCCTACTCTTGACATTTTATATCTCCTTTCTTATTTGTAAGGGGACGCATCTTACCTTTACGTCGCTTTCTCTGGGGAATAGATACATCCCCATACTTATGAATTAGTGATGTCAGTTTTTATGCTTCCTGCCTTCTTTATTTTATTACCAAATGTATGCTAATACTTCTCCACCTACTCCTAACTGTCTTGCTTGTTTATCTGTCATTACTCCTTTAGATGTTGAAATCAAAGCTATTCCAAGACCATTTAGTACTCTTGGAAGCTCATCTTTTGCTGCATATATTCTTAATCCTGGTTTGCTTATTCTTCTTAAACCTGAAATTACTTTTTTTCCTTTTTCTGTATATTTTAAGCTTATTCTTATAATACCTTGATTTTCATTTTCTATTTCTTCATATGCTTTTATATATCCTTCACTGAATAATATCTCTGCTATTGCTTTTTTCATCTTTGATGCAGGGATATCTACTGTTTTAAATTTTGCACTATTAGCATTTCTTATTCTTGTTAGCATATCTGCTATTGGATCAGTAGTATTCATATTAATTTTTCCTCCTTTTCTTGCTAGAAGTTAGAACTTAGAGATTAGAATTTAGAAATATAAATTCTTAAACTAATTCTAACTTTCTTATTTTCATTTCTAAGAGGTTACGTTTTAGGTTTCTAACCTCTAACTTCTAACCTCTAACTTCTATTTTACCAACTTGCTTTTTTTACACCTGGTATTTCACCTTTATGTGCTAATTCTCTAAAGCATATACGGCAAATCCCATATTTTCTTATATATCCGTGTGGTCTACCACATAATTTACATCTATTATATTCTCTTGTTTTATATTTTTGTGGTTTTTGTTGTTTAACAATCATTGCTTTTTTAGCCATAATCTCTTTTTTCCTCCTTTTTTATTTGGATAACAATTCAAGCTCACTTTTCATTTGTTATGCTTTAAAAGGCATACCTAATAATGTAAGTAGTTCTCTAGCTTCTTCGTCAGATTTTGCAGTTGTTACAAATATAATGTCCATACCTCTTAATTTATCAATTTTATCATACTCTATCTCTGGGAATATTAATTGCTCTTTTATTCCTAATGAGTAATTACCTTTTCCATCAAAAGAATTCTTTGAAAGTCCTCTAAAATCTCTAACTCTAGGTAATGCAACATTAAATAGTTTGTATGCAAAATCATACATTTTTCTTGATCTTAATGTAACTTTACAACCAACATTTGCTCCTTCTCTTAGTTTAAAAGCAGCAATTGATTTTCTTGCTTTTGTTATAATTGGTTTTTGTCCTGTTATTTGTGTTAAATCTGATATTGCATTATCTAAACTTTTTGGATTATCTTTTACATCTCCAAGTCCTATATTTATAACTATCTTTTCTAATTTAGGAACTTGCATAACTGATTTATATTCGAACTTTTTCATTAATGCAGGTATTACTTCTTTTTCATATTGTTTTCTTAGCTTTTCCATTTACAGTTTTCTCCTTTCTTACCTTCTTTAATTTATTTTATTTTGTTTCCGCATTTTTTACAAACACGAATTTTCTCTTTACCTTCTTTTATCATTCCTACTCTTGTAGCTTTATTACATTTTGGACAAACTACATTTACTTTGCTACTATGTATGCTACATTCAACAGGTATAATTCCGCCTTCTTCTCCTTGTTTTCTAGGTTTTACATGTTTTTTTCTAATGTTTACACCTTTTACAATTACTTTTTGTAATTTTGGAATAACTTCTAATACTTCTCCTGTTTTACCTTTATCATTTCCTGATAAAACCTCTACTGTATCACCTTTTTTTATTCTCATTTAAGGTCTTCCTCCTTCTTCTAAAACTCAATCTTATTAATTTCTTAGTTCTATAACATTGAAACGAATTAAAAGTGGTATATTGCTAGGAAAGCAAATAAAAATTTTTGAAACTATACATTTGTATGTTGAAAAAATTTTTATGCAGCTTGACAACGCAAGATGCCGCTTTTCATTTGTTTCTCTATAAAACTTCTGGGGCTAAAGATAGAATCTTCATATAATCTTTATCTCTTAATTCTCTTGCTATTGGCCCAAATATACGTGTACCTTTTGGGTTTCCATCATCACGTATAATTACAGCAGCATTTTCATCAAATCTTACATAAGATCCATCTGGTCTTCTAATTGGTTTTTTTGTTCTAACTATAACAGCTTTAACAACATCACCTTTTTTTACAACTCCATTTGGTATTGCACTTTTTACAGATGCAATGATAATATCTCCAACTCCTGCAAATTTTCTATGTGATCCACCTAAACATCTAATACACATTAATTCTTTTGCACCAGTATTATCTGCTACTTTTAATCTTGTTTGTTGTTGTATCATTAATGGTTTCCTCCTTTTCAAAAATTTGTGAAGCAAATTTTTGTACTCTTCACTCTTAACATTTCATTTTGAATTTAATTTAACTGATTGCATATTACTGTAAAATAAATCAAAAACAAGTATGGCTAGGCGTCCGAACTAAAAAACCGGAGGTGTGCTTTTGCACATCGAGGATTTTTTAAGTGATGGACAACAACGCCAGACGAAGTTTTTCATTTATTTTACCTCTGCTTTTTCTAAAACTTCAACTAGTCTCCATCTCTTATCTTTAGATAGAGGTCTTGTTTCCATTACTTTTACTTTGTCTCCTATTTGGCATTTATTTTCTTCATCATGAGCTTTTAGTTTATATGTTCTTTTAACAACTTTTCCATAAATAGGATGTTTTACACTTGTTTCGACTGATACTACTATTGTTTTATCCATTTTATTAGATGTTACTGTACCAATCATAACTTTACGAAGATTTCTTTCTTCCATTATTTTATTTCCTCCTTATTCAAATCTTTTTACTAGTTTTAATATATTAGTAATATCTAAAAACAGATTTGAATTTTGTGTTTTGAAATTTTACAAATACATTATACTATTTCCAAATTCCAAAATCCAAATTCTATTTAGCTTCTTCTAGTTCTCTTTGTCTTAATACTGTTTTTATTCTAGCTATGTCTTTTTTTACTTCTTTTATTTTCATTGGATTATCTAATCCATTTGTTGCTAAACTAAATCTTAATTTAAATAATTCAGATTTTAATTCGCCTAATTCTTTCTCTAATTCTGGTGAAGACATTTCTCTTATTTTATTTATCTTCATCAACATCACCACCTTGCTCTATTTCTCTATTTAAGAATTTTGTTTTTACAGGTAATTTATGTGATGCAAGTCTTAAGGCTTCTCTTGCTACTTCTTCTGTTACACCTGCAAGTTCAAATAATACTCTTCCTGGTTTTACAACAGCTACCCAATATTCTGTAGCTCCTTTACCTTTACCCATACGAGTTTCAGCTGGTTTTTTACTTATTGGTTTATTTGGAAAGATTTTAATCCAAACTTTACCACCTCTTTTAATATAACGTGTCATAGCAATTCTGGCAGCCTCTATTTGATTTGCTGTAATTAATCCTGCTTCTAATGCTTGTAATCCGTATTCTCCTTCGTTTACAACATTTCCTCTTGTTGCTTTTCCTCTGTTTCTACCTTTTTGCATTTTTCTATATTTTGTTCTTTTTGGCATTACTGGCATTATTGTTCCCCTCCTTCTTTTGCTGCTTTTTTAGTTGGAAGAACTTCTCCTTTATAGATCCAAACTTTAACGCCTATTTTTCCATAAGTTGTATCTGCTTCATAGAATCCATAGTCTATATCTGCTCTTAATGTTTGAAGTGGAATTGTTCCTTCTTTATAAAATTCTGTTCTAGCCATATCAGCTCCACCTAATCTTCCAGATACAGCTGTTTTTATTCCTAGAGCTCCAGCTTTCATAGCTTTTTGCATGCATTGTTTCATTGCTCTTCTAAAAGATATTCTTCTTTCTAATTGATTACAAATATTTTCTGCAACTAATTGTGCATCTGTATCAATATTTTTAACTTCAACAATATTTAAATTTACATCTTTATTTATCATTTTTATAAGTTCATTTCTTAATGTTTCTGCATAATTTCCACCTTTACCTATTACTAGACCTGGTTTTGCAGTATATACATTTACTTTTACGAACTTTGCTGTTCTTTCTATTTCTATTTTAGAAATTCCGCTAACAAATAGTTTTTTCTTAACATATTCACGGATTTTGTGATCTTCTACTAGATAATCACTAAAATTTTTAGAGTCTGCATACCATTTTGAATTCCAATCTTTGATAACACCTACTCTTAATCCATGTGGATGCATTTTTTGTCCCATGCTAATTTTCCTCCTTTACCACGATTGTTATATGGCATGTTCTTTTTCTAATTCTAACTGCAGAACCTTTTGCTGCTGGTCTAATTCTTTTTAATGTTGGACCTTGATTTGCATAAATTTCACTAACAATTAGATTTCCTCTATTCATACCATGATTATTTTCAGCATTTGCTATTGCTGATTTTAATAATTTTTCTATTATCTCAGATGATGCTTTTGGTGTAAATTTTACTATTGCTAAAGCTTCATCTACTTTTTTACCTCTTATTAAGTCTGCAACTATCTTTACTTTTCTACTCGAAATTCTAGCATATCTTAAAATTGCTCTTGCTTCTAAAGCTGTAGTTTGCACTGTTTCTTGTTCTGGCATTTTTTTACCTCCTTCGATTTTATGTAAAATAAATTGTTTTTTAATATTTTTCGGGTTGCCTAGGAGTGCTCCCCATTACATTGTTTACAATATATTTTGCCATGTTAGTTATTTAACATTTGTTTTTTTGTCTCCTGAATGTCCTTTAAATGTTCTTGTTGGAGCAAATTCTCCTAATTTATGTCCAATCATTTCTTCTGATATATAAATTGGAACATGTTTTCTTCCATCATGAACAGCTATTGTATGCCCTACCATTTGAGGATATATAGTAGATGCTCTTGACCATGTCTTAAGAACACTTTTTTCACCAGTTTCATTCATAGCTTCTATTCTTTTAAGTAATTTTTCTTGCACAAAAGGTTGTTTTCTTTTTTTCTCTTCTGACATTTAAGTATCCTCCTTATTTTATTACTAATTCTTATTACAAAGAAAATTTTTAATTTTCCTAACAATTTACCGATATAAATTTGAATGCGAAACATTCTGTATAACTATGCATCAAAATCTTTGATTTAGTTAATGTCTAATTATTTTATTTCCTTCTTTTAACGATAAATTTATCTGATTTTTTATTTTTCTTTCTTGTCTTATATCCTAATGCTGGTTTACCCCAAGGAGTAAGTGGACCTGCATGACCTACTGGAGCCCTACCTTCACCACCACCATGAGGGTGATCTACTGGGTTCATTACAGAACCTCTAACTTCTGGTCTCCATCCCATGTGACGTTTTCTTCCGGCTTTACCGATTTTTACGTTTTCATGATCTGCATTTCCTATTGTTCCTATTGTTGCTCTACATGTAGATAATACTTTTCTCATTTCTCCAGAAGGTAATCTTAATGTTGCATATTTTCCTTCTTTAG
>CALXNI010000115.1 GCA_944389715.1 uncultured Clostridia bacterium
AATTTTAAAGATTTATACGAAAAAGCAGAAAAAGCAATATATACAGAAGGACCAGCATTTTTAAATGTACTTGCACCATGCCCAAGAGGTTGGGGATATAATACAGAAGACCTAATGAAAATAAATAAATTAGCAGTAGAAACATGCTATTGGCCATTATATGAAGTTATAGATGGAAAATATGTAGTAAATTATAAACCAAAAAATAAACTACCAATAGAAGAATTTTTAAGACCACAAAAAAGATTTAAACATATGTTTAAACCAGGAAATGAGTGGATGATAGAAGAATTCCAAAAAGAAGTAGATAAGAGATGGGAAGAATTATTAAATTTAGAAGAGATAACAAATAGAGAAGAGTGATTTTATGAGCGATAAATATGATATTATAATAATTGGAATGGGACCAAGTTCTATTTTTTGTGCCTATGAATTAATACAGCTAAATAAAAATAAAAAAGTATTATTAATAGACCAAGGTAAAAGAGTAGAAGATAGATATTGCCCAATTGAAAAAACAAAAAAATGTATTCATTGCAAACCAATGTGTAATATCACAAATGGTTTTTCAGGGGCAGGAGCATTCTCTGATGGAAAATTATCTTTATATAACAGTAAAGATGATGATATACACGTAGGAGGGATACTACATAAATATATAGGAGTTCCAAAAACAAAAGAATTAATAGATTATGCAGATAATATTTATTTAGATTTTGGAGCAGATAAAAAATTAGAAGGTACAGAATATCAAGAAGAAATAGCAAAAATATCTAAAAGGGCAGAAAAAGATGGAGTAAAATTAATTAATATTCCAATTAGACATCTAGGTACAGAAAAGAGCCACGAAGTATATGGGAGACTAGAAAAATATATTGAAGATAATGGAATAGAAATGAGATTTAATACTACTGTTTCTGACTTAATAGTAGAAAACGGAGAAATAAAGGGTGTAAAAATAAAAGAATCTAAATATATAGAAAATGAAGAACAACCTCTAGAAACAGTTTTAGCAGATAAAGTAGTATTAGCAGTAGGAAGAAAAGGTGCAAATTGGCTTGTAGATATGTGCAATAAGCATGGTATTAAATCAGAAACCGGAATTGTAGATATTGGTGTAAGATTTGAACTTCCAGATGAAGTAATGAAAGATGTAAACAAATATATGTATGAAGCAAAATTTGTAGGAAGAGTAGGACCATTTAGAGATAAAGTAAGAACATTTTGCCAAAACCCAAGTGGATTTGTTTCAGCAGAAGTTTATGATAACAATTTAACATTAGTTAATGGACATTCATATAAAGAAAGAAAAAGCACAAATACTAACTTAGCAATACTAGTGTCACACCATTTTACACATCCATTTAATCAGCCAATTAGATATGGTAGAAATGTAGCTCAAAATTTAAATGATTTAGGAGCAGGAAATATTGTAGTACAAAGACTTGGAGACATACATAGAGGAAAAAGAACATGGGATTACGAATTAGAAAGAAATTCAGTAGTACCAACATTAAAATCAGCAGTAGCTGGAGATATTACATTTGCATTAGGATATAGAACAATGGTAAGTATACTAGAATTTATAAGAGCAATAGACAAAGTAGTAGAAGGATTTGGAAACCCAGACAATTTACTATATGCACCAGAGATAAAGTTTTATAGCAATAAAGTATTAATAAACCAACAATTTGAAACAAACATAAAAGGATTATACTCAATAGGAGATGGAGGAGGAATGACAAGAGGATTAATGATGGCATCATGCTCAGGAATCCAAATGGCAAGGAATCTTTAATCATCAAATTCATTCATAAGAAGGAATATTAATAATAAGGTAAATGATTTCCATAATGTAAATGTATAAAATTGTAATTTGTTGTTTAGAGATCAGAGGTTAGAGGTTGGAGATTAGAAATTAATTGCAGACGTTGTAGGGGCGATTTTAATCGCCCGTAAAAAATGTCAAATTTATTGCAAACGTTGTAGGGGTCGCCGCCCACGGCGACCCGCATATCAATATTTAAGGGTCGCCCAGGGGTGCGACCCCTACAGATTTAAAATCAATTTAATCACACAAATTACAATTTATTGTTTATAAGAATCATTTTATTAATTTGATAACATATACTTTATAAAAAAGAAAATGAGGAGCAAAAAGTGATACTTAAAGAAGAAATATATAATAACTTCATATGTGATTTTAGCAAAGTTCTAAGGGTAAAAATTCAGGATATAGAGATTTCAAAATTAATTTTTTTATGTATAGGGACAGATAGAATAACAGGTGATAGCTTTGGTCCACTTGTTGGATATAAATTAAAACACTTATTTAAAGATGAAAAGAATATAGAAGTAATTGGAGATTTAGATAGTATAGTTACTACAAGCAATATTGAAAAGATTATTGAAAATATTAATAATGCATATGAAACAGCATTCATTATTGCTATAGATGCTGCAATATCAAATAAAAATGATATTGGAAAAATAATAGTATCTGAACAGAAAATGAATATCGGTAGTGGATTAAATAAAAAAAGCATATATATAGGGGATGTTAGTATAAAAGGGATAGTTGCAAAAGATTTAAAAAAACCACAATACAACTTTAAGGTATTACAAAATACTTCTCTTGGACTGATTATGAATATGGCAGAATGTACAGCATATGGAATATATAATGTTATTAATGTATAAACCTAGAAAAAATGGAAAAAATTTATATATAGATTTTTTTCAGGGGGATACAAATGGATACAGAAAACATGAAAAATATGATAGTTCTTAAAAATTTACCATCTAATATTGTGGATGAGGCAATAGTAATATTAAAACCAAATGTTAAACTAAAAAGTTTAAATACATCAGAGAAAGGTCATAAAAACAAGCAAAATAAAGAGAACATGTGCAAAAATCCTAAAAAATATATAATAAATGAAGCGGAAATGGTAGTTAGTAATTACCTATCTAAATTAGAAAAAGATAAGACAAATGTTAATAAAGTGAACAAAAAAATGGAAACCAAATATAGAAGGGTACGAACGCTAGCAATTTTTTTGGGGATCTTATTTTTTGCTAGCTGTTTTATTAGATAGATTGTAATTTGTTGTCTAGAGATTAGAGGTTAGAGGTTGGAGATTAGAATTTAAAAATGTAGGGACGGCAATGTGCCGTCCGAAAAATACGAAATTTATTGCAAACGTTGTAGGGGTCGCCGCCCACGGCGACCCGCATATCAATATTTAAGGGTCGCCCAGGGGTGCGACCCCTACAGATTTAAAATTAATTTAATCATGTAAATTACAATTTAATTAACACATAAAGTTCTAAACACCTTTTTTTTGAATATACATTAAAAAAGTATATTACAAAGGAAGAGGTGTTTTTTATTGGAAAGAGCTCTAACGCCTGATGAAAAAATAAGAAGGGCAGAAGAAATATATTATAAAAGAAAAGTACAAGATAGAAGTAGAAGTTCTGCGAGAGTAAATGTTTCAGAAAATAAAAAAGACTTTGGAATTTTAAGAAAGATGATCCTACAAATTATAATATGTATTTTAATATATACGATATTTTATATGATACAAAATACAAATTATATATTTTCTGAAGATGTAATAAAGAAAACTAATGAGATATTATCTTATGATATAAATTTACAAAATTTGTATGATCAAACAAAAAATTATTTAAATTCATTTATTAATAATATGAATAATGAAGAGTATAAAGACATAACAGATGATCAAAACGAAGAACAAATTAATAATGACGATAATTTAAGTGAAGAAAATGTACAAGACGTTCAAGATGCTGATATAGAACCAAACGAAAGCATAGGTGGAGAGAATGTAGAAGTAACAGAGGAAGAAAGTGTAACTCTTACACAAATGGAGCAAGATGCTAAAAATATACTGGAAACAAAGTCTTTAATAGTTCCATTAAAAGGAACTATTACTTCTAGATATGGACCAAGAAATCCAGAAACACCAACTGTACCTAAAAATCATACAGGAATTGATATTGCAGTAAATGAAGGAACTGTATTTATTGCATCAATGGCAGGTACAGTAGAAAAAGTATCAAGTGAGCGGAGATTTAGGTAATCATTTTACAATTGTGAGCGATGATGTAAAAACTGTGTATGCTCATTGTAAAACTATATATGTAAAAGAAGGAGATAAAATAGCTCAGGGGCAAGAAATAGGAGAAGTTGGAGCAACAGGAAATGTAACAGGACCACACTTACATTTTGAAATAAGAATGGACAACAGATATGTTGATCCAGATTTAATACTAAAGTTTGAATAATTTACCCACGAAGGAAGTGATATAAATGCAAATAAAAGTAAACTTACAAATTTTTTTATTTATAGTTATATTTGCATTAACACATCAAATTGAAATATATGTCTGGTTAATGTTATTTGCATTTATACATGAACTAGGACATATGCTTGCAGGTATAATACTTAAACTAAAGCCAAAAGCATTAAGTTTAATGCCATTTGGAATAAGTATTACATTTGAAAATTATGGATATAAAAAATTAATAGAAATAAAGAAAATAATGCTTGCATTTGCTGGGCCATTAACTAATTTTATAATAGTGATAATAACAATTTTTTTACATATTAATACAAATTTAAAGGAAATGATAATATATTCAAATTTATTAATAGCATTTTTTAATTTAATTCCATTATACCCTTTAGATGGAGGACGCATTTTAAAAGGAATTATAAGACTAAAAAAGTCAGAAATAAAAGCAGATGAAATAACAAATAAAATTTCTAATATTTTAATAATTTGTTTAACTGCTTTATCTAGTATAATGATTTTATATTTAAAAAATCTAGCTATAGTGTTTATATTAATATACTTATGGTCTATGGTAATAAAAGAAAACAAGAGATATCATATTAAAAAAATGACGTATAATATAGTGCAAAAAACAGATAAATGTATTGACAATCAGAAAGTAAAATGTCAAAATAAAGGTAGTATTATATGAGGAGAATAACTAATGATAAAAACAAATGAAAAATTATATGTAAATTTCTTTGTACACATCAAAAAACAAAAAGGTATTACTTTAATATCTCTAATAATGACAGTTATCATATTGCTTATTTTATCAACAGTTACAATTAGTAGTATAACAACTTCAAACAACATAGCTCCATATAACAATATGATTGCAGACATAACCTTATTAGAAGACAAAATATTAGTTTATTATAATAAATATGGTAAGTTGCCAAAAAAAGATTATGAAACCGAAATAGAAGGAATCACATATTATGAAATAGATTTATCTAAATTGGACAATATAACTTTGCATTATGGAACTTTAGAAAATGGAAATGAAGATATTTATCTTGTAAATGATAGCTTAAATGTATATTATTTAAAAGGAATTGAAAGATCTGATACAATTCACCACACAAATTCAGATTAAAAAAAGAAATAGTATAGATCTAATTTTGTGGTAAAGATGAACATTAACACATCTCAAGTTGGGGTAAGCAGAAAAATTTATTTTTTCTTGCAAATTAAATAAAAGTATGATAAAATAGCAATGTTTGAAAAATAGCATTGCTATTTTTTCCTTACTCATACAATCATAGTGTGGGTTATATATCCAAAAGGAGGTGAAGAGATAATGAATAAATACGAAAGTGTTATCATTATTAATCCAAATTTAGAGGCTGAAAGTATAAAAACATTAATAGAAAAGTTCTCAAATTTAATTAATAGTAATGGTACAGTAAATTCAGTAGAAGAAGTTGGTAAAAAGAAATTAGCTTATGAAATTAAAAAGAATAAAGAAGGATATTATGTAGTATTTAAATTCGAATCTAAACCAGAAGCTATTGCTGAATTAGAAAGAATATACAGAATTACTGATGAAGTAATAAAATTTATCGTAGTAAAAGAGGAGGAATAAAATTATGAATAAAGTAATTTTAATGGGGCGACTAACAAGAGATCCAGAGGTAAGATATACTCAAACTAATAATACTTTAGTAGCATCCTTCTCATTAGCAGTTAATAGAAGATTTGTAAGACAAGGAGAAG
>CALXNI010000116.1 GCA_944389715.1 uncultured Clostridia bacterium
ATATTCAGAAAAATATAAAAGACATGTTTTAAAAAAATCTAGTAATATATTAAAAGACCAAAGTTATGTTTTATATAGAATACCTAAAGAAATATTAGATAAAATTATTTTTCCATTAGGCGAAATGCAAACAAAAGAAGATGTAAGAAATATTCTAAAAGAAAAAGATTTAATAGTTGCAAACAAACCTGATAGTGAAGATATATGTTTTATTCCTGATGGAAATTATAAAAGATTTTTAGAAAAAAATTCTAATTTAAAGCCAAAAGAAGGAGATATTGTAAATTCAAAAGGTGAAATATTAGGCAAGCATAAAGGATTATATTATTATACAATAGGACAAAGAAAAGGCTTAGGGATATCATATAAAGCACCATTATATGTGATAGGATTTAACAAAGAAAAAAATCAAGTTATAGTAGGAGAAGAAAAAGAAATATACAAAAATGAAGCCATTGTAAGTAATATAAACTTGCTATTAATAGATGAGATAACAGATAAAATGGATGTTCTTGTAAAAACAAGGTATTCAAGCAGAGAGGAAAAAGCTACTATAGAGAAAATGGATGAAGATTTAGTAAAAGTATGTTTTGAAAAACCTGTTCCTAGAATAACACCAGGGCAATCAGCAGTTTTTTATTTAGATGATATGGTCCTAGGTGGAGGTAAAATTTTAGTTTAATGAGAAAAAATTATTTTGTTTATACAAGATATAAAATTATACAGAAAGGGGTATAAATGTTGAAATATTTAGTAGTATCTGATATTCATGGTTCTTCTTATTATGCTAACAAAATAAAAGAAATATATAAAAATGAAAGGCCAGATAAAATAATATTATTAGGAGACCTATATTATCATGGCCCTAGAAACCCTTTAACAAAAGAATATAACCCAATGGAAGTAGCAAAAATATTAAATAATTTTAAAGATATAGTATTATGTACAAAAGGAAATTGTGATGCAGAAGTAGATGAAATGATTTCTGAATTTGAATTTAAGGATAAAATTGAATTAACAATAAGTGGAAAAAGATTTTGTTTTACACATGGGCATAAATATAATATGGATAACATACCATAAAATATTGATGTTTTGGTATATGGACATTTCCATACAGGATTTATAAAAGAAAAAGATGGAATAATATGTGTAAATAGCGGATCTATATCTTTGCCAAAAGATAATACAAAAAATAGTTATTTAATAATAGAAAATGAAAAAATACTTTTAAAAGATGTAGAAGGAAATTTAATTGATAGTTTGACATTAGAAGTATAAAATGTTAAAATATCTTCAAGTTAATTTAGTTATGTTTTAAAAAGAAACTTTAGTAGAATTTTATAGTAACTAATAGAGAGGTAATGGTTGGTGGAAATTACTAGGATATAAAATTTGAATTACACTTCTTATAGTAACTGACGTGTAGCTACGAACAAGCTAATAATGAGGCAATATTTAATTTTAATATTGTAAAAAAAGGTGGTACAACGGATAAACTAATTCGTCCTTTATGGGAAGAATTAGTTTTTTTGATTTTTATAATAAGAAAGGATGATATTATGACATTATATGAAGATTTAAAATGGAGAGGACTTATACAAGATATAAGTGACGAAGAATTAATTAACAAATTGAATAACGAAAAATTAACATTTTATATAGGAACAGATCCAACAGCAGACAGTATGCATATTGGGCATTATTCATCATTTTTGATTTCAAAAAGGCTTGTAAAATATGGACACAAACCTATTTTATTAGTTGGAGGAGCAACAGGACTAATTGGGGACCCAAAACCTACGGCTGAAAGGCCAATGATTACAAAAGAAGAGGTCGAAAAAAATATAGAGGGATTAACAAAACAGGCAAAAGAAATATTTGGATTTGAAGTAGTTAACAATTATGACTGGACAAAAGACATAAATGTTATAGACTTTTTAAGAGATTACGGAAAATACTTTAATGTTGGATATATGCTTGCAAAAGATAAAGTTAAATCTAGAATGGAAACAGGAATTACCTATGCAGAATTTTCATATATGATATTGCAAGCTCTAGACTTTTTATATTTATATCAAAATAAAAATTGTGTACTTCAAGTTGCGGGTTCAGACCAATGGGGAAATATAACTTCTGGAATAGAATTAATTAGAAGAAAGTTAGACAAAACAGCCTATGGAATGGTTATGCCTTTAGTTACAGACTCAAATGGAGTTAAGTTTGGAAAAACAGAAGGTAATGCTTTATGGCTTGATAAAAATAAAACATCAAGTTATGAATTATACCAATATTTAATAAATCTTGAAGATTCAATGATTATAAGTTATTTAAAAAAATTAACATTCTTAAGTAAAGAAGAAATTGAAGAAATAGAAAAAAGCCATAAAGAAAAACCAGAATTAAGAGAAGCCCATAAAATACTTGCAAGAGAAATAATAACGGATTTACACGGCATTGAAGAATATGAAAAGGCAATTAAAATTAGTGATGCACTATTTAAAGGTAATTTTAATGATTTAACAAATCAAGAATTAGAAGAAGCATTTAAGGGTAATGAAATAAAGAACATACAGTTAAATAAGAATATACTAGATATATTAGTAGAAATGAATGTAGCAACAAGTAAAAGACAAGCAAGGGAATTTATTTCAAATAATAGTATAGAAATTAAAGGACAAAAGATTAACCAAACGGATCAAGTAATAGATGAAAAACATCTTACAAACGGAATATATCTAATTATAAAAAGAGGAAAGAAAAATTATTATGTAGCAAAAAAAGCATAAAAATAAATTTTTATCAGAAATGTCAAAATAGGGAAAAAGGGGTCTGACCCCTTTTTCCCTATTTTAATTAAAACGGTGTAAATTATAATTGTAAATTACACTTTTTTATTATACAATTTATTTGGTAAAAGAAGAGGGGTGAAGAAATGTCACAAATACAAGTTAAAAATTTAAGTTTTGGATATCAAGGTAGCTATGAAAATGTATTTGAAAATGTTTCTTTTAATATAGATACAGATTGGAAGCTAGGGTTAATTGGAAGAAATGGAAAAGGTAAAACTACTTTTTTGAAATTATTATTAAATGAATATAATTATCAGGGTAAGATAGAAAAAAGTGTAGAATTTGATTATTTTCCATTTGAAATAAAAGATGAAAAAAATAAGACTTTAGATATAATAAATGAAATTGCTCTTTTTCCCGAGGAATGGAAAATATATAAAGAATTAAATTTAATAAATGCGGATGCAGAGATTTTATATAGAAGTTTTAACGTGCTTAGTGGAGGAGAAAAAGTAAAAGCCCTGCTTGTAGCTTTGTTTTTAAAAGAAAATAATTTTCTATTAATAGATGAGCCTACAAATCATTTAGGTTATGAGAGCAAAAAAGAGGTTGAAAAATACTTAAATGATAAAAAAGGATTTATAGTAGTATCACATGATAGAGAATTTTTAGATAATGTAGCTGATCACATAATTTCTATAAATAATAAAAACATAGATATTCAAAAAGGAAATTACTCATCTTGGAAAGAAAACAAAGAAAGACAAGATAACTTTGAATTGGCCGAAAATAATAAACTAAAAAAAGATATCAAAAGATTAGAAGAATCAGAGAAAAGAGCTGCAAAATGGTCTAATGATATAGAAAAAACAAAATATGGCAGTAGAAATTCTGGTTTAAGACCAGACAGAGGATATATAGGTCATCAATCAGCAAAAATGATGCAAAGATCAAAATCAATTGAAAATAGAAAAAACAAAGAGATACAAGAAAAGGAAAGTTTATTAAAAAATGTTGATGTAGCACATGTCCTAACGATGAAACCTTTGCAATTTAGAAAGAAAGAGATAATTTATGCAAGTAATTTACAGATAAAATATGACAATAAACATATATTTCAAAAATTAAATTTTGATATAAATGTTGGGGATAGAGTTTTAATATCAGGAGAAAATGGAAGCGGAAAAACTAGTTTAATAAACCTAATTTTGGGAGAAAATATTGAATATGATGGAGAAATAAAAATAGCATATGATTTAAAAATTTCTTATGTAGAACAGCATACAGATAAAGTAAAAGGAAATTTAAGAGAATATGCTTTAAAGTATCAAATAGATGAAGGAATATTTAAAGCTATGTTATCTAAATTAGGAGTAGAAAGTAAAGAATTTGAAAAAGATATTCAAAATATGAGTGAAGGACAAAAAAAGAAAGTACTTATTGCAAGAAGTATAACAGAATCTGCAGATTTATATGTATGGGATGAACCATTAAACTATATTGACATTATTTCAAGAGAGCAAATAGAGGAGATGATTTTAAAATATAAACCTACAATTATATTTGTAGAACATGACAAAATTTTTGGCAAAAAAATTGCAAATAAAATAATTGAAATAAGTAAATAGGGAGGTATAAAAAATGAATGTTGCATTAGTTCTTGCTATACCATTTTTAGGAACTGTTTTAGGTTCTGGAATGGTATTTCTAATGAAAAATAAAATGAATGGTAAAGTAGAAAAACTACTTTTAGGATTTGCATCTGGTGTAATGATAGCAGCATCAGTGTGGTCTCTTTTAATTCCATCAATAGATATGGCAAAAGAACAAGGAGATGTAGAGTGGATTCCAGCTGCAATAGGATTTTTACTAGGAATAGTATTTCTTTTAGTATTAGATAGTTTAATTCCTCACTTGCATTTAAACACAGAAAAACCAGAAGGTTTAAAAGCAAAGTTAAAAAAAGAAATAATGCTAGTCTTAGCTGTAACGCTCCACAACATACCAGAAGGAATGGCAGTAGGTGTGGTTCTTGCGGGTTCATTAATAGGAGATACAGGAATTAGTATGGCAGGAGCAATTACACTTGCAATAGGAATAGCAATACAAAATTTCCCAGAAGGAGCAATAATTTCTATGCCATTAAAAAGCGAAGGTATGTCAAAAATAAAAGCTTTTGCTTATGGAGCACTATCTGGAATTGTTGAGCCAATAGGCGCAATAATTACTATCCTTTTAACAAGCATAGTAGTTCCAATATTACCTTATCTATTATCATTTGCAGCAGGTGCAATGGTATATGTTGTTGTAGAAGAATTAATACCAGAATCACAAGCCGGAGAGCACTCAAATATTGGAACAATAGGTGTAGCTATTGGATTTGTAATAATGATGATATTAGATGTAGCATTGGGATAAAAAAATTAAAAAAAGTTCTTGGCATGGAGTACACTCCAAGTTATACAATCACATTGGAGGTAAGAAAATGACAATAGGTGAAGTGAGTAAAAAGCTTGATATACCAATAGATACATTAAGATACTATGAAAAAATTGGACTAATTGGACCTGTACCTAAAACCAAGAGTGGAATAAGGGATTATGATGACATAAGCATTAGGCAAATTGAATTTATAAAGTGCATGAGAAGTGCAAATTTGCCAATAGAAGAACTTATAAAATATATGAACTTATTTAAAGAGGGAGATAAAACTCTAAAAGAAAGAAAACAAATACTAGTTAATCAAAGAGAAAATGTTATAAAACAAATTGAAGAATTAAAAAAGGTAAAGGAAAGATTAGACCATAAGTTGGAGTTTTATGATGAGCAATTATTAGAATATAGATTAAAAGGAGGAAATTAGTATGAAAAAACAAACTGCAGGAAGAGATAGTTTAGGAGAATTTGCACCTAAATTTGCAGTATTAAATGATGATTCAAAAGAAATACATGGTGGAATGTTTGGAATGGGAGAACCAAATACTGCTTTTGCTAAGTACTTTGTTGGAAACTCATATTTAAAACCATTAACAAAACCAGGTTCATCAGTTGTATCTTTAGCAAATGTAACATTTGAGCCAGGATGTAGAAACAATTGGCACATACATCATGCAACAAATGGAGGAGGACAGATTCTTATTTGTGTTGAAGGAGAAGGATGGTATCAAGAAGAAGGAAAACCGGCGCAAAGTTTAAAACCAGGAGATATTGTTGTAATACCAGCAAATGTAAAACACTGGCATGGAGCAAAAAAAGATAGTTGGTTTAGCCATATAGCAGTAGAAGTCCCTGGAGAAAATGCATCAAATGAATGGTGCGAGCCTGTAAATGATGAAGAATATAATAATTTATAGGAGGAGTAAAGATGTCATATTTAGGAGAAGATATTAAAAAACTAGGATTTGGACTAATGAGGCTTCCACAAAAAGATGGAAAAATAGACATAGAACAAACAAAAGAAATGGTAGATCATTTTTTGGATGCAGGATTTACATATTTTGATACAGCTTGGGCATACCAAGGTAGTGAGGACGCAATAAGACAGGCGTTAGTTGAGAGATATCCAAGAGAAAGTTTTAAGCTTGCAACAAAAAATGCAGCTTGGATAAATTGTAAAACAAGAGAAGAAGCAATAGCACAATTTGATACATCTTTAAAACAAACAGGAGCAGGATATTTTGACTTTTATTTATTGCATAATTTAGGAGAATCAAGAACTAAATCATTTGATGACTTTGATATGTGGAGTTGGATTAAGGAAAAGAAAGAAGAAGGTAAAATTAAACACATGGGATTTTCATTCCACTCTACACCAGAAGAATTAGAAGATATATTAGAAAAACATCCAGAAATGGAATTTGTACAACTTCAAATAAATTATGCAGATTGGGATAACCCAGCAGTACAGTCAAGGGCTTGCTACGAAGTTGCAAGAAAACATGGAAAACCTGTAATAATTATGGAGCCAGTAAAAGGTGGGATGCTTGCAAACCCACCAGAGCCAGTTCAAGAAGTATTAAAAAAAGCAAACGATAATCTATCATTTGCATCTTGGGCAATTAAATTTGCAGCAAACTTAGATGGAGTAATTACTGTTTTATCAGGAATGAGCAATTTAGAACAAATGGATGATAATATTTCATTTATGAAGGACTTTAAAAAATTATCAGACGAAGAAAAAAAGACAATTGATAAGGCACAAGAAATATTAAAAACTATACCTTTAATTCCGTGTACTTCATGTAATTACTGTGCAAAGGTGTGTCCGATGAAAATTGGAATCTCAGGCTCATTTACAGCAATGAATTATTTAACACTATACAAAGATAAAGCAGCAGCAAAACATCAAGAAGAATGGCTTGTAGGAGGACACGGGCTAAAATCAGCTAAAGAATGTATAAAATGCGGAAGATGTGAAAAAGTTTGTCCTCAACATTTGGAAATTAGAAAACTTTTAGAAAAAGTATCCAAAGTATTTTAATACGAGACATTGCATAATATACAATTTGTTAAAACACATCAATTTAAGAAGCGACGAATGTGATTGGAGTGTTTGTGCAATTCTTAAGGAAAATTGAAGGAGGAAGCGGGATACCGAGAGGCTCGTTCAATTTTACGCTAGAATTGCTAAAACATGTATTGAGCCGAGTAGCTGAATAAATTTATGTTTTTAACAAATTGCTATTTAAAAATTGAATTCACGCAATGATTTTTATTTGTTATTTAATTTAATAAACTATAAAACAATTAAATTTTCTAAAAAAGAAAGGAGCGATAAAATGGAAAAAGCAAAAGTATATTTCTCAAAAGAAATATCAAAAGAAAATGTTGTAAAAATGTATGAAGCATTAAATAAAAAACTTCCAGGTAAAATTGCAGTAAAAGTTCACTCAGGAGAAGAAGGTAATCAAAACTACTTAAGACCAGAGTTTATGCAAGATATTATTAAACATGTAAATGGAACAATAGTAGAATGTAATACAGCTTATGAAGGAGAAAGAAACAGCACAGAAAAGCACAAAAAATTAATAGAAAATCATGG
>CALXNI010000117.1 GCA_944389715.1 uncultured Clostridia bacterium
GGTTGGAGATTAGAAATTAATTGCAAACGTTGTAGGGGTCGCCGCCCACGGCGACCCGCATATCAATATTTAAGGGTCGCCCAGGGGTGCGCCCCCTACAGATTTAAAATAAATTTACCCACACAAATTACAATTTACCTAAATAATTTTAAAATTTGATTTTTTTTGGTTTTCTTTTTTAATTTCTGAACTTTTAAAATAGGGAATTAAATTAATTTTGCAAGGGGGGAGAATTTTATTGCCATCTGAAATAAAAGCTAGACAAGAAAAAGTATTTAAATTTTGTGTAAAAAAGTTAGTATCATAAATAAAGTCAGTTTGTATATGTGTCGATACACTTTCAGATAAATTTGATTTTTTTGATTTTAATGAATTTGTAAAATAATTATAATTTGTTTCAGAGGCATTTTCAGAGAAACTTTTAGATATTTTAGTTTTATCTTCTTTACCAATTTGTTTTTGAGCACTTTCTATTGTATAAATATCATCTGTTCTAAGCCATAACTTGTTAACTAAATTCTGGATTATTACTTTAACAGAGGCTTCATCCTTAAGGGTATTTTGTAATGAGGAATAGCTTTGCGTTGCAACAATACTTATACATTTGGCCTCTCTACTTTGAGCAAAAAAGTCTGCATCTGACGTATTTACATATTCGTGAAATTCATCACACATAAATATAGTTGGATTAATTGTAGAAGAAGACGATAGCTGAGATAATACTTCGGACTGGAAATCAAGTTTTAAATATGCAGACATTATTTTAGATAAATTTTTATATTTAGCAATATTCATATTTAAAACAACAATTTTCCCATTGTGAATTACATCACTGAAACCTTTGAAATTAATATCTTCCTTTGAAGGGCAAAAGACTTTTGATATATCATAATCTGAAATAAAAGTGCCAGTTATTCTAGTAATTTCAGATTTTAGTATAGATACTGTTCTTAAATCTAAATTTTTAAATTCATTTTCGAAAAAATTAAGTGAAGAATGTAAATTAAAAATATCTCTAACTGACATATTTCCAGATTGAAAAAGTAATCGTAAATTCAACATTTTACTTTTATAATAATTATCATTATTAATTAGATTATGCAATTCTGTAAAAGTAACATATCCATTATTATATAATCTACAAAGCTTTATTGCCTCTGTTAATACTGTTTGGGCTTTATCTAACCAATATGATTCAGAATTATTCGGAGAAAATAATTCTAAAATAGTTTTTAATCTGTTAGCTAAGACAGAAGCATGAAGGTTAGGCTTATCTAGTGGATTGTATCTGGTTATAGAATCTAAACTTATAACTACTATGTCTGAAAGTCTATTATAAGTTTTGGCATATTTTAATACTTGTTTATAAAAATTACCTTTAACATCTAATATTAGCATTCCTAGATTTGGTGAAGTATATTCCATTAATTGCTTTAAAATAGGGTACATTACAGAAGAGGTTTTACCGGGAGCCAATTGTTCCTGTTACTAACATGTTTTGGTATAGACTTTTTTCTGTTATATAAATGTTTTGATTTTTTTCATCAAAGCCTAGAAGTATATTTAATTTATTATCCGTAGCAATAATTTCTTCTTTTTGTTTTTTAGGTATTTTAATTTTTTTTATTAAAATATATTTTTGAAAAGAATTTGTTAATAAATAAATAGAAATAAAGCAGGTTATACAATACAAAATTTTAATATATTTCCAAGTTAGCGGATATTCAGTAACAATATCAAATTTATTTATAGAGTAAGGAAAAATTAGATTTTTTGCAGTAAAAATGGGTTTAAATATATTTAAAGTTATTAAAAACAGGAAAACAGAAATAAACAGAAGTATTAATTTTTTTTTAATAGTATTCAAACAAAATCCTCCTATAAATTAAGCGAATCTTTTTTTATTTTTAATCTAGAACCTTGTAAATTATGAAAAAAGACAATATCAATAAATGAATAGATTGAATAAAAAACTATAAAAAGATTAATAATAAAAGATATAAAAAAAATATGAATTAAAATTTTAAAACACTCCCTTCCATTTTTTACCATAATAATACATTATTTTAAATTTGTCTATACTTTTTTTAAAAAATATGATAAAATTTTTAAAGTTGTATTTCGTTTTCAGTATTTTGTATTTTATCATATATAAAAAATCTTTGAAGAATTGCTTGATATATGCAAATACTAAAATCTAAATATCAAATATAGTTTAGGAGGATTAAAAATGATAGAAAAAACAACTAAAATAGGAGAATTACTAAAAATAGCTCCAGAAAAAGCGAATATTTTATTAGAAGCAGGAATGCATTGTTTAGGTTGCCCAGCATCACAAGAAGAAACCATAGAAGAGGCTTGTGAAGTACATGGAATTGATGTAGATGAATTGATGGAAAAAATAAATTCATAAATATTAATAATATTTTGTACCAAAATATAGCAACAGTAACAAAAAAACAAATAAAATTTGAAAAAAACGTTGACATTTACAAAAAAATATTGTAATATATTTAAGCAACTGTTAATAAGCAGTTGCTTAAATAATTCTTTTTAGAGTTATGGGCTATTAGCTCAGGTGGTAGAGCACTTGACTTTTAATCAAGTTGTCCCGCGTTCGAGTCGCGGATAGCTCACCAAAACAAATACTAATTTTTTGTAATTAGTATTTGTTTATATAAGGCCCGTTGGTCAAGCGGTTAAGACATCGCCCTTTCACGGCGGAGACATGGGTTCGATTCCCGTACGGGTCACCAATTTAATATGCCGCTGTAGCTCAGTTGGTAGAGCAACTGACTTGTAGGATGAATAATTTATTCAGAATCATCTTGCACCTTTATGTGGAAACATATAAAGTGGACACCGCTAATTCGGGGAAAGCTAAGTAGAAATATATGCCAATCCCGAGCTAGAAAAGTAATTTTTTAAGTGTAGAGACTTTATACGGTGTGCCTAAGGCTAAAGCTATGGCAAAGAGAAAGTACAGACAACAAACATATTTATGGCAATGAAAATTGTAGTAGTATGAATCAGTAGGTCGTCAGTTCAAGTCTGACTAGCGGCTCCATTAAAATTGAAATAGGACGTTAATTTAATGGCTTATTTCATTTTTTTACAGCCATAATTGACAAAAAGTCAAAAAGAAAGGGGCAAATATGGTTAATTGCATAAATTGTAACAAAATAATAAAAAATAGAAATAAATATTGCAGTATAAAATGCCAAAAAGAATTAGAATATAATTCATATATAAACAAATGGAAAAAAGGAGAAGAGACTGGATGTAGAGGAGATTATCAAATTTCTATGCAATAAAAAAGTATCTGTTTAATAAATATCAAAACAAATGTGCAAGATGTGGATGGGGAGAAGTAAATAAATATACTGGAAATATTCCTTTAGAAGTGGAACATATTGATGGGAATTATCAAAATAATAAAGAGGATAACCTAATATTATTATGCCCAAATTGTCATTCTTTAACTAGTACCTATAAAGGAGCTAATTTAAATAAGGGTAGAAAGAATAGAAATAAATATTATAAAAGTTAATATATGTTTGATAAATGCTTAAAAATTAATTTATTGACAATTACTTATAAAAATGCTAATCTATAATAAATATATTATAGATAGGTGAAAAGCATATGAAAACAGTTTTAGTTACAGGTGGTTCAAGAGGGATAGGAAAATGTGTAACAGAAAATTTAGCAAAAGATGGATTTAATGTAGTTCTAAATTATAATAAATCTGAAAAGCAAGCGAAGGAAATTAAAGAAAATTTAAGTAAACAAGGTATAAATATAGAAATCTACAAAGCAGATGTGTCAAAAAGAGAAGATGTAAAAAAACTAGTAAAATTTGCTTTAAATAAATTTAAAAACATAGATATATTAATAAATAATGCAGGTATTGCAAAGCTACAAATGTTTAATGATATTACTGATGAAGATTGGAATGAAATGATAAATACCAATTTAAATTCTGTGTTTTATACGACACAAGAAGTGTTACCTAATATGATACATAATAAAAATGGATGTATAATAAACATTTCATCAATATGGGGGATAGTTGGAGCATCATGTGAAGTAGCTTATTCAGTTTCAAAAGCTGGAATAGACGGAATGACTAAATCACTTGCTAAAGAATTAGGACTATCAAACATTAGAGTAAATTCAATTGCGCCAGGGGTAATTGATACAGAAATGAATAGTAATTTAGATAATGCCATTAAGGAGCAAATAAAAGATGAAACACCTTTAAATAAGATAGGAAAACCAATTGATATTTATAGATGTATAAAATGGTTAATAGAAGACGAATTTACTACTGGACAAATAATATCTCCAAATGGAGGGTATGTCATTTAAAAAAGAACCACTTAAAAATGGTTCTTTTAATTTATTCATTATTACTTATTTTTTTCTTATAATTTCCTGAAATTAATTTTGGAACATATGTGATTATTTTGTATATTGCTAATCTTATTTTTTTACTCCACAAATAACTTTTTCTTAATTTATTAGGTTTATCAATAGAAGAATCTATATCTAAAGCTACTAAATCAGTATTTTGTGTTTCTAATGGGAATATATAATTTTCGTAATTATTGTTGTCCCACTCGTTATTTTCATTTCTAAAACAGAAATTAAAAGAATCACTATCAATAAGATTTATTTCTGCTTGAAAACCTAACTCTGTTTTTTCCATTTTTATTTCTGATAAATTATCCCAATAAGTACCAAAGCCATAGTGAATATAAACTTCTTCAGCTCCGTTTTCAAAAAATAATCCTGTATATGATATTTTTACAGTACTATTTTTTAATAATTTATCAGTATTAAAAAATATATTTTTTGTAAGTTCCATTTTATCCCTCTCTTATTTATTTATCTTTTGTTAAGGTTATTATAGTATTAAAATATATAATATTCAAGTATTTTTTACAAAAATATTAAAAAACTTATTTAACATTTAAAATTTTGCCAATTATATAGAAATTTTTTGAATTTGTTACATCAATATCTTCAATTTCTTTGTTATCTGCCTTTAATATAATTTTACTTTTACGGTTAATAAATCTACGAATTATAATTTCATTATCTATACTAAATAAACCAACCTCTTTATTGTTTAATAATGAGTTTAATTCTATAAAAGAATATGTTCCTTTTTTTAAAGTGGGCTCCATTGAATTATCGTTAATTTTAATTGCTAGAGAAGCACTTGGAAGACTAGAAGGACAGTCAATAAAGCTATCTAATTTACTTACTGCAGGAACTTTATTGTAAGAAATATGATTAATAAGTCCATAAGCTTCTTGTTCTTCACTAATTTGTTTATCGTAAGTATACATTAGTTGCTGATAAGGAATATCTAAAGCTCTACATATGTTTTTTAAAGCCTTGTGACTTGGATTTCTTTCACCTTTTTCAATATGTGTTAAGTGTCCAATATTAATATCTGTAAGTCTTGCAAGTTCTGTTTTAGTCATTCCTTTTTCTTTTCTAACTTTTGCGATCATATCACCGATCATAATATGCACTCCTTTATTCTACAAAATTCTAAACACATTATATAAAATAAATTGTAATTTGTCTACTAGTAAACAAGAAAAATGTAAAAAATTAACATATTTTTTTAAAACTACTTGACTTGTCAAAATGATTTATGCTAACATGTTGTTAATTAGACAAAAGGAGGCTTACCAATGTATAATAATCAGATAAGAAAAATAAGAGACGAGAAAGGAATAACCTTATTAGAATTATCGGATTTATCAGGAATATCAGTTGGTTATTTGTGCCACTTAGAGAAAGGTACTAGAAATAATCCATCTTTAGTAGTTATGGAAAAAATATCTAAGGCATTGAATAAAAGTATAGCTGAGGTGTTTTTTATGCAATAGTAATATAAATGAAGAAAAAGCGTAGAATTTATATAGGATAAATATGGATAGTAAATAAAAAATATTGTAAAACAATAATAGATATGATAATATAAAATAGAAAAATAAAGTTTCATGTCAAGGAGAAAAAGTATGAAATTCTACAATAAAAATGAAAAAACAAATGAAGAAGTTGGATTAAAAGAAGAGATTATTAAAGATGAAGAAATGGAAAATGCAGAAAAAGATATAGAAAATAAAGAAATAAAAGTTGATTCAAATATTGAAAAAAACAATACAAATGACAAGAATAAAAAGATATTATATATTTCTATAATTAGCATTTCAATTTTACTAATATTAATAATTATTTGTACAGGGTTTGCGTTAATAAATATAAATAATACTAAAATAATGTCTGGAGTTTCTATAAATGGAATTTCTGTGCAAAAGTTAACACAGGAAGAAGCTGAATCTAAAATGGCAGAAGAGGTGGACGAGAATTTAAATAAAGATATTATTTTTAAAATAGAAGATTTTGAATATTCAATCAAATTAAGTCAATTAGAAGTAGAATATAATATACAAGATGCTGTGCATAATGCTTATGAAATAGGAAGAGAAGGTAATATATTTTCTAATAATTTTAGAATTTTAAAAACAATGATAAAAGGAGAAGATATAAATTTAGAATTTACATATAACGAAAAACTATTAGAAAATATAGTAAATGATATGGCAGAAAAAGTAACGGATACGGTAATAAACTATGACTA